>NZ_DBFSAP010000060.1:0-8465 GCF_048412355.1 Ellagibacter sp. | reverse complement strand
CGCTTCGGCATAGCGCTTCAAGGGGTCACCGCCGTTGTGGAAGCTGCGCTGAATCTCGTCGAGCACGCGGTACATCGGCACCATGAGCGGCGACTTGCCCCGGTCGTGCAGGCGCATGGCCACGGCTGCGGCGCAGGTCGTCTTGCGGGTGCCGACGTCGCCCCACAGGTAGAGCCATTGGCCGCCCTCCATGGCAAGCGCAAGCTCGTCGGCCATGGGGTGGTCAAGCCCCAGGTAGCGCTCGGGCACGCCGCAGCGCACAAGCGAGCGCCTGCGCTTCTCGGCGACGGCCTTCTCGGCCTCGGCCTGCTCCTGCGCTGCTATGGCAGCGCGCTCGGCAACGGCCCCTTCGCAGCTGCACGACTCGTAGCCACAGAACAGGCGCTTGAGGCCCAGCTGGGCGTACCGCGCGTTGAGCACGGCCCCGCAATGCGGGCACTCAGTCGTACTGGGAAAAGTCGTCACCGTCGGTCACCTCCAATCTCGTTTCGTGCTTCGGCTTCGAGGTGCGCACCCAGTTGCGCACGGATGCCTTCCAGTCCTTCATCCGCGATTTGCCGACCATCCAGCCCTTTTGGGCGTAGAAGTCGACGAACCGCTCGGGGTCGAAGTCGGTCGAGGCGAGGCCGATGCCCTTCGACGCCGCGTAGGCGCTGGCGTATTCGGCCACTTCCTCGGGAGAGGGGGCGCGGAAACGCGCCGCACCCGCTTTTCCCTCTTCCTTAATTCCTCTTCCTACTTCCTCTTCCTCTTCGCTTGCGCGTTTGCTCGCATCGTTGCTTTCGCCGTTGCTTGGCGTTTTGCTTGTGCGTTTGCTTGGCGTTTTGCTTACCGTTTTGCTTGCGCGTTTGCTTGCGCGTTTGCTTTCGCCGTTGCTTGGCGTTTTGCTCCCGCCGTTGCCTCCCGCCACGATGCGCGAGCGCGAGGTCTCCATGACGGGCCGTATGGCTATCAGCACGGCCTCCTGGGCGTCCGTGCGAGGCTCCGGCTCCTCACCGGTCCGCAGGTACCGGACGATCATGCCGATGAGCTCGTCGCCCTCCCTGCGGTTTCGAAGCCTCAACGGCCCGTCAATCAGCGAGTCCAGGACTTGCACGCCCGGCTCCCTAAAAGGGGATGTCTTCGTCGTACACGTCCAGCTGCTGCTGGGCGGGCGCTGGCTGCTGCGGTGCCGGTTGCGGCGCCTGCTGTGGCGCGTACGCCTGCGGTGCCTGCTGGGGCCGCTGCGGGACCGCTGGCGGGTTCTGGTAGGCCTGCTGGGCGTTCCACTGCGGCGCGGGCTGCTGCGGTGCCGGTTGCGGGGCGTATGCCTGCGGGGCGGGCTGCGGTGCCTGCTGGGGCGCGTACGCCTGCTGCTGGTATCCCTGCGGCGCGTACTGCTGCGGTGCCGGCTGGCCGCCGTTCGCGCCGTTGGGGTTCTGGCTCATGAGCTCGATCTCATCGACGATGACCTCGATTTTCGAGCGCCTGCCGCCCCCGTTCTTGTCCTCCCACGCGCTGTAGCGCAGCTTGCCCTCGACCGCGACCTTCATGCCCTTGTGCAGGATGCGGCCCATGCTCTCGCCTCGGTTGCCGAAGATCGTGCAGTCGACGAAGTTCGGGTAGTCCTCCCACTCGCCGGTCTGGTTGTTCTTCCTTCGGTCGTTGACGGCGACGCCGAACCCGAGCACCTGCATCCCGCTCGGGGTCACTCGCAGCTCCGGGTCGCGCGTCAGGTTTCCCGAAATGCTCACTCGGTTGATGCTCACTAGTAGTCTCCTTCTCCCATGCCGCCGCTCGTCCAGGTCCTCTGGATGTCGGCGTCTACGGTCTTGATTCGCAGCTTCAGCGCCATGATCGCCTCGCTCGATGCCTTGTAGAGGGCTTCGGCGCAGTCGCGCAGCTGCTTCTTCTCGGCTATGTCCGCGCGGCCCCGGCACAGGTCGCTGATGATGGTCACCGGCGTCCCCTTGGCGCGTTCCTCGAGGATCGCGATGCGCAGGGCCTTGCGGTAGTCGGCCTCGTTCTCCGCGTACTGCTGCCCGGTCCTGCGCAGGGCCTCGAGCTCGGACATGAGCTGCTCGAAGAGCTGCTCGCGCTCGCCGTACAGGTCCTGCATGGCCTACACGACCCTCCACGTCGGCGTGGCGCAGCAACCGGGGTTCTGGATGAACGCCTCGTACTGCTCGCGGCCCTCGAACTGGTAGCTCGTGCCGCAGGCCTTGCACTTGGCGATGAACGGCCCCTGCGCCGGAGGCTCCTTCTCGGGACTGTCCGTGAGGGAGTCCGGGTCGGATTGCCCGTCGATGGCGAATGCGCCGCACAGCGCGTACTTGCGGGCGTAGCTCGATGCCATGCCGGTCACCTGCGCGTCGTCGGAGCCCTTCTTGTGCTCGTCCTCTCGGGCGTAGGCGCTCACCTCCAAGGCGTCGCCGCTCCCGTCCTCGAAGAAGATGCGGCAGGTCGCCTTGACGTAGTACCTCTCGCCGACGTGCTCAATCCCGTCGCTGAGCGTGAAGGCCACGCCGGCGTCCTTGCATGGCTCCTTGAGCGCCGCGACGATATCCTCGAACGAGCGGTAGCTGAACTTCGCGTAGGCGTTGTAGCGGGTCTTGGGCACCACCACGGAGCGCTGGACCTTGGCGACCGCCTCGGTGATGGTGATGTGCTTCTCGTCTGCCATTCATGGCTCCTAACGGATCGTGCGCTCGTAGACCTGCTGAAGCGTGCCGCGCTTGAACACGCCGCTCACGCCGATGCTCCCGGCGAAGCGCCCGATGGACTGCATCTGCTCGGTCGTCGCCGAGTCGATGACCATCACGCACGGGGTCGCGGCGCTCGGCTGCGGGGCCGCTGCGGGGCGCGGTGCCGGACGGAGCACGGGTGCCGGTCCGATGCGCTCGCCGATCTCCTGCATCGGGGAGCCGCCCGGGTACCAGTTGCCGACGGGCGCCTGCTCCGGCTCGGGTTCCGGCTCTGGCTCGGGCTCCGGTTCCGGCTCGGGCTCCATCGCCGCCTTCAGCTCGGCGATGCGCGCGGCCTCCTCTGCCGCCTTGCGTGCCGAGGTGATGGCCGCGCCGAGGTCGAGGGTCGCGAACAGCTCGCGCTCGGCCTCCTCGTAGTAGGGCTCGCCCCCGAACTGCGACTTGAGCGTCTCCCAGTCGCCCGCGAGCTTCGAGACCTTGGCCTCGAGCGCCTTCTTCGCCTTGACCTCGCCGAAGTTCTTGTTGAGCCACTGCTTCTCGTGGAAGCGCTCGTAGGGGACGACCGGCGCGAGCAGCCCGGCGAACGTCTCGTAGTGCTCCTCGAGCTTGGCCTTCGCGCGTGCCTTGCGGTCCTCCTCGGCCTGGTCGATCTGCGCCTTGATGCCGTCGGCGGCGTCGTCGATGATCGCCGTGATCTCCTTGCATCGCTTCTCGAAGGCGGCGAGCGGCTTGTTGTACTCGCGCTTCACGGCCTTGCGGCGCTCCTCGATCTCGTTCTTCAGGCCGTTGAGGTAGGTGCGGTCGTTCTTGGCCTCCTTGATCTTGTCGGCCTTGGTGAGGTCGTAGGTCGCGCCCTTGTAGAGCTCGACGGTCTTGCGCACGCGCTTCTCGATGGCGTCGAAGTTCGCCTCGATGGTCGAGGGGGCGTAGGTCACGATGAGCGACGGCGCCTCCTGCTCCTCGATGACCTCGGCGACGACCTTCTCGGCCTCCTTGCCGGCGTTCTCGGTTTCGCTACTCATCAAAGACCTCCCCGGTCTCGTTGTTAATCTCGATGACCTTCTGCTCGCTCTCCACGGTCAGGATCACGCGCCCGCCCGTCTTCTTCATCAGCGGGAAGGCGTTCTCGCTGTCCATGCGGACCGTGAACTGGAGCACGGCCTCGTCACCCTTGATGGTCGACTGCTTGAAGAGCGCGTGGGCGCTCACCGCTTGGGTCGTGATAGAAAGCATGGCTAGTCCTCCTTCGGGCAGAAGATGAGGCTCACGACGTGCTTCGCCGCACGCTCGGCCTCGTCGCGGCGGGCCTTCTCCACGAGCTCGCGGTTGGTGTTCTCGTTGACGATTTGGTAGCCCTTGGCGCGCACGTCCTCGGGGTAGCTTTCAAGCGCGGCCTCGGCCAGGGCGATCATGGCCCACCAAGCGCCCGCATCCTTCTCGTTGGCCTCGTCCTCGCCGCCCGCCACTATGAGGGCGTTCACGGCGATGCAGCTGGTGAGGTCGATAAGCGTCTCGATGCTGTCGGTGCGGCTCATGCCGTCGTTCACGTTGTTCTCGAAGTGCTTCATTTCTTCTCCTTAGAATCCGACCAGGTCGGTCGATTTGGTGATTGTCACGACGGTTCGCGGGTTCTCCTTGTCGATGAAGTAGCCGCCGTCGTATGGGGAGCACATGCTCCACTTGTCGTTCTCGATGACGCCCGCCTTCTGGAGGGCGTCGAGGATGAACTTCTTGGCGAAGGCCACGTTGTCCTTGTCCGTTCGCCTGTCGGGGCGGTACCACGTGAAGACGACGTCCACGGGCTCGTCGAAGTGGGGCAGCGGGCATTGCGGGGCCAATGCCGCAATCACCTTCGCGTGCGACTCCCTCTTGATTCGGGCGGCGGCGAACCTCGTCGCCCGCTCTGCTCTTATGTAGTCGTTGAGCTGGGGCAGGGTGCCGGGAATCTCGAAGGTGAAGGTGTCCGCGCTCATTCGCTGAACCCGTCACTCTGCGAGCGGTGCTTGTTGAAGGCGTCCCTCAGCTGCGGGTAGCGGCTCTCCATGATTCGGGCGAGGCTCGGGGCGATGCCGTTCTTGCAGCCCACGTGCAGCTCGTTGCGCACCATGTTGACCAGGTAGTTCACCGACACGTAGCCCTTGCGGTTGAGGCGCATGGCCTGCTCGACCATGAAGTCCCACGCCGCCGGGTTCTCGTCGATCCACTTGCGGGCCTCCTGGAAGTCCTGCTCGCCCGCGGAGCCGAGGCCGAAGATCTCGAGCTGGCCGCTCTGGGGCTTGGGCCTGTACCTCTCGTCGTTACGCATGGAGCACACCCGCCGAGGTCTGGTAGGCCGCCTGCGCGGTCGCCACCGCGCCGTCCATCGTGGGGATGACCCACAGCCACAGGACCGCGAGGAAGATGAGCGCCGCGGCGAGGAAGCCGACCATGAAGCCGACCCTGAAGCGGTCCGCCTCAAGCTGCTCGTGCGCCGTCGGGCGCTTGCGCTCGGATGGTATGATGGTGACGGCATCGTTTCCGATGCGGTCGAAGTGGGCGCCGTCGAGTTGGTAGCTGGGGGCGCTCGCTTTCTTTTTGCTTTGCATTCCGTTCTCCTTTCGGATATTTCCGCTGGTCAAACATAGGGCGCTTTTTAGAGCCCCTTTTTTGAACTTTTTTTCGCACGGCTCTTCGCGCTGTAATAGCGCTGCCGTTCGCGGTCGTTCCTCTTCTCCCTGATCGCCTCCTCCCTCATGGCGTTGGCCTGCTCGGCCAGATCGGACATATGGAGCTCCTTCGTGCACTCGATGCACCAACCGTTGATCCGGTTGAGCGGTCTGAACGTCCACCGGCCGCAATTCGGGCATTGGCTGCGCCTACGGAGTGAGAGTCCGCATTTCCGTGCCATATGCTTTACCGAATCGACCGAACGCCCGAGCGCCTTGGCTATCGCCTTCGCGCCCTCGCCCGCGTGCTCTTCGAGGTACTTGAGTTCACGTGTCGACCACTGCCTCATCGCGCCTTCTTCTCGCCTTTCTGATCGTCCCTGTACGCCTTGAGCAGCACGTCGCACATATGCTCCCGTGCTATTACCCTCGGCGTTTTGGGCTCATCGTCCCGCTGCTCGTGTTGAGTCTGATTAGCCATTTAGGCCACCGTCCTGTTCTCGGTGAGTCCAAGCAGATAATCGGCCGAACAGTGGAAAAGCTCGGTCATGGCGATGAGCTTCGAGCTCGGAATCTCGCCGCCGCTCTCGTATGACGCGACGGTTGCGCGGCTCTTGAGGTTGAGCTTTGCTGCGAGATCCTCCTGGCTCAAGCCGATGCGGACACGTTCACTTGCGATCGAGTTCATGTACACCTCCATTTCACTATTTGTGAACTTCACAATTAGTGAATATAGACGAGTGCAAGACCTTTTGCAAGTAGGTAATTCACTATCTGTAAAGTTTTTTGTACAATATGCTTATAGGGACCAAGGAGGAGCCGTGAACACGAGACTTAAAGAAGTGAGGCTAAAGCATGGCAAGAAACAGCCTGAAGTGGCCGATGTGATCGGTGTCGGGGTATCGGCTTATTCAATGATGGAAAGCGGCCAGCGTGAGATAAACGGGTCGAAGTTAATAAAGCTCGCCAAGTATTACGGATGCTCCGTAGACGAGCTTCTCGGCACGTGGTATTGGCACGAGGTCGAGAGCCATCGTAAGGAAGAGGAGTAGATCATGGGTTTCTTCAACAAGAGCTATGCGGAGAAGATGACGAGCGACTCGGAGGAGTTCATAAAGCAGGACGGGCGGCTGCACGCCCTCGTGTACCAGATTCAGGGCAAGCGCGTCATGTCTGCCAGCAACAGCCTCGAACCGCGCGTCACGGAGCAGCTGAACATCATCCTGGACAACCTCCAGAACCGCGGCCTGCAGATCGTCGACGTGAAGACCGAGACGTGCGCGAATGCCGTCGACAAGGGCTCCGACACGCTGCTGCACGTCGTCACCGTCCTGTATAGGTAAAGAAAAAGCCCCGTCGGCAGCGCTGGTACCGCTATAGCCGACGGGGCGAGTCAGGCTCCCCAGTATCTACGTGGACGTGCAAACCCGAGGAAGTCGTATCCATTATGCCAAAAACAGCCGTGATATATGCCAGATTCTCGTGCTCAAAGCAGCGCGAGGCCTCGATAGACGACCAGCTGCGCGTCTGCCGCGACTGGTGCAGGCGCGAGGGCTACGCCATAGCGGCGGAATACTGCGACTACGCCATATCGGGCCGCACCGACGACCGCCCCGAGTTCCAGCGCATGATAGCCAATGCGGGCGAATCCGACATAGTGCTTGTGTACATGATGGATCGTTTCTCCCGTGGGGAGTACGACGCGCCCATATACAAGCGCGAGCTTGCCAAGAAGGGCGTGAAGCTCGTGTCGGCGCTTGAGGCCATACCGGACTCGCCCGAGGGAATCATCTACGAGAAGCTGCTCGAGGGCCTGGCCGCCTGCGAGTCGAAGAAGACCGCCATACGCACCAAGCGCGGAATGGAGGGCAACGCCCTGCGCTGCAAGACCAACGGCGTGCGGGTGTTCGGCTACAGACGCAACGGGGACGACGAGTACGAGATCGACCCGGAGCAGGCGGCGCTCGTGCGCGAGGCCTTCGAGCGCAAGATAAACCGCGAGACCGTGAACGCCATAGCCGCCGACTTCGCGCAGCGCGGCGTTAGGACGAGGTCCGGCAACCCGTGCGGGTACTCGATGGTCCACCAGATGCTCCACAACAGGCGCTACACGGGGCGCTACGAGTGGGGCGGAATCGTGAGGGAGGGCGGTATGCCGCAGATCGTCGACGAGGCCACGTTCATGAGGGCTCAGGGGGTGAGGGGCGTGAAGCAGCGCTCGACCGAGGACTGGGGCGACTTCGCGCTCGCCGGGAGGGCCATATGCGCCGGGTGCGGGCGCAACCTGCAGGGCGTGAGCGGGCGCGGGCGCCGCAACGTCAAGTACGAGTACTACAGCTGCGCGGGCGGGTGCATGAGGAACGTCCGGCGCGAGGAGCTCGAGGGCGCGATAGTCGGAGCGCTGCGCGAGCTGCTCTCCGACCGCGCGGAGGCCATGAGGATAGCCCGCATGGTCGCGGAACGCGCCGACGGCGCGGAGGTGCAGGCCCGCCGCAGGCAGGCCTCGGAATCGCTCTCTGCCGCCGAGCGCGGGCTGAAGAACATCCTCAACGCCATCGAGCAGGGGATCATAGCGCCGGGCGTGAAGGGGCGCATAGCGGAGCTCGAGGAGCAGAAGGCGCGTGCCGAGTACGACCTCCAGGCGCTCCAGGAGCAGCGGATAGACCCCGAGCGCTTCGCCGACTTCCTTCAGTGCGGCGCGGGGCTCGACGACTCCACGCTGCTGAAGGCGTTCGTCTGGCAGGCGAGCGTATCGGACGACGAGGTGCTCGTGACGCTCAACTACGACGCCGAAAACGACGAACCCGCCAGACTTGACATCCAGCGGGTTCGAGGAAAGTTGGAATGGTGCCCCCAGCGGGATTCGAACCCGCGATATCCACCTTGAAAGGGTGGCGTCCTTGGCCGCTAGACGATGGGGACAGCGGGAAAGAGTATAGCAGACTTTTTTGCCGGCGCGTATATCGTTGGCAAACTGGAAAACCACCACAAAGGAGCCTTGATTATCGACTTTATCCGAACACCTCCCACATTCATCCGCACATGTGCGGATGAATGTGGGAACCCGATACCCTGAGGGCCGGATCGGCCGGCCCCGGGAGATCGGAGGACGGCATGTCCGGAAAGAAGAGAAAGG
>NZ_DBFSAP010000059.1:0-1566 GCF_048412355.1 Ellagibacter sp. | reverse complement strand
GTGTTACGATTGGCTCGGGCATGGCTCTCCTCCAATATGCTTCTTGTCTCGACAACTCGAATCATACCGGGGCGGGCCGTGCCCTCCTTCCTATCTGGACGCTATCCTGCTGTCAAAGTGCGCAAAAAATTGTACGTTACCTGATTTTTGCGAAGTAACAACATGGAGCTTTCTTTGGATGAGTCCAATACTTGAATCAGGTTGTTGGCGTCAACAAAGGAGGTTGGTACCGTCAAGAATCTTGCGCACTTTTCCGACAGCCTCATAAGCCCGCCGTCCGGTGCGGCTACCCCTCCAGCAGAGTCACGTCCAGATAGCGCCTCGAGCCCCACTCGCTCTCGGCCACGTACTTGAGCCTCGCGGTCACGAGCATGAGGGCGCTCTTCCCGTCGGGGAACGTCCCGACCACGCGCGTGCGCCTGCGGATCTCGCGGTTCAGGCGCTCGATGGCGTTGTTGGTGCGTATGCGCCGCCAGTGCTCGCGCGGGAAGCGCGTGTACGTCAGGGTCTCGGCGTATCCGTCGCGGACGACCTTCGCGGCCTCCTTCAGCCTCATTGAGTCGAGCTCGTCGGCCACCTCGAGGGCCTTGGCCTCGGAGGCCTCGCGCGACTCCATGGCGTGTATGGCCTTGAGCATCGCGGCCGCCTTGGGCCTCTTGGACTTGGGCACCTTCGCCAGCGCGTTGCGGTAGAAATGGACCGTGCAGCGCTGGTAGGCGGCGTTCGGGAAGACCTCGGCGATCGAGCCGACCATGCCGGCGGCCTTGTCGCCGGTGAACATCCTGACCCCGCGCAGCCCGCGCGACTTCAGCCACGAGAGGAACTCCCGCCAGCACTCGGCCGACTCGGTGAAGCCCTCGGCGGCGCCTATCACCTCGCGGTAGCCGTCGTCGTTGACGCCTATCGCCACCATCACCGCCACGTTCTCGTAGCTCCCGCCCCAGCTGCGCTTCAGGTAGATGCCGTCGACGTAGACGTAGGGGTAGGCGCGAACGAGCGGGCGGTTTCGCCACTCCTCGACCGCGGCGAACGCCTTCTCGTTCAGGTTCGAGACGGTCGCCGCCGACACGCTCGACCCCCACAGGATCTCGGAGACGTCCTCGATCCTGCGCGTCGAGACGCCGGCCAGGTACATCTCGATCATCGCCTCCTCGACGCTGGTCTCGCGGCGCCGGTAGCGCTCGATGATCGCCGTGGTGAACCTCATCCCCTTGAGCTTGGGCATGCGCAGCGTGACCTCGCCGGACGTCGTTGCCAGGCTCCTGTCGTAGTGGCCGGCCCGATAGGCCTCGCGCCCCGCGGCGCGCTCGTAGCGCTCCGCGCCGACGAGGTCGCCCGCCTCCTCATCCAGAAGGCCGTTCAGGGTGTCCTCGACCGTCTTTCTCACCAGCTCGCGCAGATCGGACTTCAGGCTCTCCTCGTTCAGTGTTACGATTGGCTCGGGCATGGCTCTCCTCCAATATGCTTCTTGTCTCGACAACTCGAATCATACCGGGGCGGGCCGTGCCCTCCTTCCTATCTGGACGCTATCCTGCTGTCAAAGTGCGCAAAAAATTGTACGTTACC
>NZ_DBFSAP010000058.1:0-30795 GCF_048412355.1 Ellagibacter sp. | reverse complement strand
TGCTTTCTCATGAAAAATCCATGCAACGCGCTCGCGCGTAGCCATGACTTCTGGTATCATTCAACAGGTTGCGCTAAGGACGGCGCAATCGGGAATAAGTGCGATGATACGCGGAGGCGGTGCATATGCGCTCTTCGGAGTCTTGCTACGGCCACGCTTCAAAGTTATCGCATGCAGTTATTTCGCATAAGGAGAAGTGAATGTACGCAATCGTGAAAACGGGCGGCAAGCAGTACAAGGTTGCCCCTGGAGACCGCATCAACATCGAGAAGCTCGATGCCGAGGTGGGCGCTGAGGTCGAGCTTCCTGTCATCTGCGTCGTCGACGGCGAGACCGTCGAGGCAGATCCTGCCAAGGCCGCTGCCACCAAGGTGGTCGCAACTGTCATCGAGCAGTTCAAGGGCGAGAAGGTTCTCGTCTTCAAGTTCAAGAAGCGCAAGAACTACAAGAAGCTGCGCGGCCATCGCCAGCAGCTCACTCGCGTGGAAATCAAGTCCGTCGGCACCGCTGTCGCCGAATAGATAAAGGGAGGCATACACCATGGCTCATAAGAAAGGCTTAGGCTCCAGCCGTAACGGTCGCGACTCTCACGCACAGCGACTCGGCGTGAAGATGTTCGGCGGTCAGCATGTTCGCACTGGCAACGTTATCGTTCGTCAGCGCGGCACCAAGTTCCATCCCGGCGAGAACGTCGGCCGCGGCAAGGACGACACCCTGTTCGCGCTGTGCGACGGCACCCTTGAGTTTACTCGCGGCGTGAAGCGTCGCGTGCACGTCCGCCCCGATGCCGAGGCACAGGAATAGCACGCTACCGCGCAATCAGCATAGATAGTCGGTTTTCGAGGCGCCCCCTGCATATCAGAGGGCGCCTTTCGTTTACAATCCAGACAACGCGGGCGCACATGATGCCCGCCCTGGCAGCGAAGGATCCCCCATGTTCGTAGACAAGGTACGCATATACGTCAAAGGCGGCGACGGCGGCGCGGGCTGCATGTCCTTCCGTCGCGAGGCGCACGTCCCCAAAGGTGGCCCCGACGGCGGCGACGGCGGTCACGGCGGCAACGTCGTCATCCAGGCCGACCTGGGCGTCTCGTCGCTGATCGACTACCGCTTCAAGCACCACTTCAAGGCCGAGCGCGGCACGCACGGCAAGGGCTCGCGCATGCGCGGCGCCGACGGCGAGGACATGATCTTGAAGGTGCCCGTGGGCACGGTGGTCCACGAGTACTTCGAGGAAACGAAGGAAACGGGCGAGCTCATCGCCGACCTCACGCACGACGGCGAGCGCATCACCGTGGCGCTCGGCGGCGTTGGCGGCCGCGGCAACGTGCACTTCGTCACGTCCACGCGCCGTGCTCCCGCGTTCGCCGAGTTGGGCGAGCCTTCGCAGGAGCAGTGGGTCGAGCTTGAGATGAAGCTCATGGCCGACGCGGCGCTTGTGGGCATGCCGTCGGCGGGGAAGTCCTCGCTCATCTCGAAGATCTCGGCGGCACGACCGAAGATCGGCGACTACCCGTTCACGACGCTTGTCCCGAATTTGGGCGTGGCGACGAGCGGCGATTTGAGCTTCGTCTGCGCCGACGTCCCCGGCCTTATCGAGGGCGCGCACGAGGGGCGCGGGCTTGGGCACGAGTTCCTTCGCCACATCGAGCGCACCGCGCTTATCGTGCACGTGGTCGACCTCACGGGCGACTATGAGGGGCGCGACCCCTTGAACGACTACGAGGTGATCAACCGCGAGCTCGAGCTGTACGCGAGCGACCTCGCGTCCCGCCCGCGCATCGTCGTGGCCAACAAGATCGACGTCCCCGGCACCGAGGAAGTCTGCAAGAAGCTCGCCGAGCGCGTGCGCGCCGACTCCATCGCCGCGGCCGGCGGCGACGAGTTCGCGGACAGCCCCATCGACCCGAAGCTCTACTGCATCAGCGCGCTCACGGGCAAGGGCGTCGACTCGCTCAAGGCCGCCATCGCGACGAAGGTGCACGAGCTGCGCGAGGAAGCGCGCGCGCAAGCCGCCGACCAGCCGGAATTCGATCACGTGTGGGAACACAAGCGCGAGATGCGCGACCGACGCTTCACCGTGCGCAAGCTCTCCGACGGCGTCTTCCGCGTGGAGGGCGGCCAGGTCGAGCGCATGGTCATCCAGACGGACTGGGAAAACGAGGACGCCATCGCCTTCTTGCAACACCGTTTCAAGCGCATCGGCGTGGAGGACGCGCTCGCGAAGGCGGGTGCTCGCAACGGCGACGAGATTCGCATCGTGGGGCGCGCCTTCGAATTCGAGTCGGCGACGGCGGATGACGCGTTCGAGGAGCTTGACATCTAATGGACGAGGCTAGGATCGACATTTCCGCAGCGGGCGAGAGGCGCGGGTCGCATGAGGGCCGCGAGCCGCGCGACGCCCGCGAGGGGCAGCTTGCCGCCCATCTGCGTCCGCTCGTGGTTAAGATCGGCTCCTCGACGCTCACCACGTCGGAGAGCAAGATCGACTACGCGTTCCTCGACGACGTCGCCCGCCAGGTGGCACGTGTGCGCGAGGCGGGCTTTTCGCCCATCATCGTGACGAGCGCGGCCATCGCGTGCGGGCTTGAGGCGCTCGGCATCGAGCGGAGGCCCACCGACATGCCGAGCTTGCAGGCAGCGGCCTCGGTGGGGCAGAGCGCGCTTTCGGCAGGCTATGCCCGCGCGTTCGCCCAACATGGGATTACCACGTCGCTTGTACTTTTGACCAGGCGCGACACAGCCGACCGTACGGCGTATCTCCACGCGCGCGACACGCTTTCCCGCTTGCTCGAGATGGGGGTCGTGCCCATCGTGAACGAGAACGACACGGTGTCGGTCGAGCAGATCCGCTTCGGCGACAACGATACGCTCGCGGCGCTCGTGGCCTGCCTCGTTGAGGCGGAGCTCATGGTGATTCTCTCCGATATCGACGGGCTCTACGATGCGAACCCGACGAAGGTCGAAGGCGCGCACCTGATTGAGCGCGTCGAACGCATCGACGAGAACATCATGGGCGTCGCGGGAGACGCGGGAAGCGTCGTCGGCTCGGGCGGCATGATCACCAAGATCAAGGCCGCGCGCGTGCTCATGGCGGCGGGCATCCCCATGACCATCTGCCTCGGCCACGCCCCCGACGCCATCGTGCACGCAGCATTCGGCGACCGCATCGGCACGCGCTTTGCGGCGAGCGAGCGCCCGCACGAGATCACGCCGCGCAAGCTGTGGATCGCGCTCGGCGACTCCGCTCGCGGGGCGCTCATCGTCGACGACGGCGCGAAGAACGCGCTGCTCCATCGCGGCAGCTCGCTTCTGTCGGTGGGCATCTCGCGTGTCGAGGGGCGCTTCAACGACGACGACATCGTCGACGTGAAAGACGCGACGGGGCATGTGATCGCCCGCGGCCGCACGGCGTTCTCGAGCGACGAGGTGGAGCTTGCTTGCGGTCGCACGCGCGAGGAGCTCGAACGCAACCGCCTGCTCGCGGCATTCGCCGACAAGCCGGTCATCCACCGCGACGAGCTGATCGCCTTCGAGTAGAGATTGCGCTATAATATCGAACAAATATTCGTGTTCTAAGGAGGAGTGATGGCATTTGGTTCCGCTTTAAGCGTCGAAGTTGACTCGACCTCGGCGAGGAAATCGCGCGGCGCATTCTTCACCCCTCCGCTATTGACTGAATATATCTGCCGATGGGCCATTCGCTCAAAAACGGACAAGGTCCTCGAGCCCGCGTGCGGCGAGGCCGAGTTCCTTCTTGCGGCTGCTCATCGCTTTGAAGAGATCGGTCTCGGCCGCTCATGTCTTAAGGAGAATCTGACAGGGCTTGAGCTTCATGCCGAAAGCGTGATCGAGGCGCGAAAGCGGATAGTTGCGAGCGGTGTTTCCTGCAATGTGATGAAGGGGGATTATCTCCTATCTGATTTTGAGGGGTGCTTTGATGCCGTTGTAGGCAATCCTCCATACGTTCGCTTCCAGTCGCTTGACCGCGCGCAAAAGGAGGGATGCCGTCGGGTTTCGCAGAAAAGCGGAGTCGAGATAAGCGCTCTGTCTTCTCTTTGGGTCCCCTTTGTCATCCAATCCGCCTTGTCTCTTAAAAGCGGCGGAAGGATAGGACTCGTCCTTCCTTCAGAGCTTCTATCGGTAAACTACGCTGCTCCTGTCAGGAAGTTCCTTTTGTCGTCGTTTGCCGAGATCAGGCTCATCACATTCGAGGAAAGGGTGTTTCCCGAAGTCCAGGAGGAAGTGGTCCTTCTTCTTGCCGAAGGGTACGGGAGGGGCGGATCCAATAAAATCAACTGGATTCAGTGCTCGAATGCTCGCGACATCGATAGAGTTTCGCCTCTTGACTATACCCCCAAGACTTCTGATGCTCGCTGGACGGGGTTGTTTGCTTCCGAGGCATCGGTCTGCCTTTTGGAGTCGTTTCTCAATCAAGGGGAATTTGCTTTGCTTTCCGATTGGGGAAAAGTGTCTCTTGGGGTGGTGACGGGCAACAACAAGTTCTTCGCGCTTACTGATGCAGATGTTGCGCGAAACGGGCTTGCGGATGATGTAATCGACTTGTGCCCACCGGGATCGTCTCATCTGAGGAGAACTTCCTTCGATTCGAGCGACCTTTCTCGACTCGGACAGTTGGGAAAGCGAACGAAATTGTTCTATCCGCAAGGTGGCTCCATCTCAAAATCTGCAGAATCTTATATCAACGAAGGTTGCGCTTCGGGCGTTGAAAAAGGCTACAAGTGCCGCAAAAGAAGCCCTTGGTGGCGTGTTCCTTTAGTGAAGCCTCCCGATGCGTTTGTAACGTACATGAATGCTTTCGGCCCAAATATCTGCTGGAACGCGGCAAGGGTACCGAATCTCAATTCGTGTCATGGGCTCTATCTTCGCGACGATGTTGCTGTTGTCGACCCTAGCCTACTCGCAATTGCCAGCTTCAACTCCGTGACGATGTTCGGCGCGGAGCTGCGAGGCCGATCGTACGGTGGGGGATTATTGAAGCTGGAGCCTAGGGAAGCGTCGCTGCTCCCGGTTCCCTCTCCGGAGCTTGTCGAAGAAGCGGCAAACGAGCTTCGGTCCGTCAAAAAATACGTTGATGCGGCGTTTGAAAAGGGCGATTACGAAACTGCCGTTTCCGTCGTCGACGCCGTGCTCTCGTCGAGGACCGGGCATGCGTCCGATTATGTTCAGCTTGGATCGAGTGCTGCTTTGATGCGACTGAGAAGGGCAAAGCGGGCAAAGAAGGTGGACTCATAATGGCTGATGCATACGCGAAATATGAGGAGATAATCGAAGCGTACGGGGAAGAACGGAGGGGCGGTTCCGATAACATCGATTTTGATTTGCTCGAGAAGCTTCTTTCTCGATCTGTTGCAGATGGGGACACTTCTCAATCGGGAGGACTTGCTCGTGCGCTTGATATGTGGATTGCCGAGCAGCTCAGGGCTTTTGGCTTTGATGAAAATGCGGTTTGGCCGCGCTTGCACCCGCCGCGCGCGATAGACCCTTCCATTCTGCGCTTTATCGGAACGCTGGGCGCAAACCTTGCCGAAGGGTGCTGCAATGCGCTTTCGCGCTATTCGAGCAGCAGCGCAGACATTATGGGCGCAGCATACAAAAAGCAGGTCGACGTCGGCCTTTCGTCTTGGACGACGGGGCCCGAGATTCTCATTTCAACTAAGACAATGCGTTCGTCATTTGGAAAAAACCTCTCGAATCGCTATGAAGAGGCCTACGGTGACGCGAAAAACCTCAAAGGACGACATCCTCTGGCGACGGTAGGGTTCTATTTCCTTGCTGACTCAAAGATTGTGGACGAAGGCGCCTCCTTTAGAAAAGCGCTTTCGATGCTACAAAAGCTTCAAATGGAAGAAGACGCCTACGACGTGGTCTGCTTGCACCTTTTCGACTTCGAAAGCGAGGGAGCTAAGGTTTCGGCAGCGAACGATCTCGTTCCAGAATTGCTCTCTCCGCAACATTTTTTCGATCGTCTCATCGGGAAAACGCTCGTGCGAGCTTCTTATGACGATCATGAAAAGGTTCGCCTCAGTTTTTCGGCTGACGAGGAGGTACTATGACTGATTTGCAGTACGAAGAGATTGAGATGCTCGCCAAGCGGGCTCGCGCGGCAAGCGTCCGCCTGGCCCAGACGAGCGACGATGAGCGCAACGGCGCCCTGCGCGCCATGGCGCAAGCGCTGCGCGAAAGCGCGCCTGCGGTTCTTAAAGCGAACGCGGCCGACGTGGCCGCCGCACGCGAGAAGGGCACGAAGGAAAGCCTCATCGACCGGCTGCTCCTCACCGATGCGCGCATCGAGGACATGGCCGCCGCGCTCGAGAGCCTAGCGGAGCTTCCCAACCCGCTCGGCCGCACGCTCGAGCAGCGCACCCTCGAGTCGGGAATCCGCCTCGAGCGCGTAAGTGTTCCTTTGGGCGTCGTCGCCGTCGTGTACGAGGCGCGCCCGAACGTGACCGCCGACGCCGCCGGCATCTGCCTGAAGTCAGGAAACGCCTGCATCTTGCGCGGCGGGTCGATGGCGGCCCGCTCGTGTGCGGTAATCGCGCGCGTGCTCTCGGCTGCGGCGGAGCGGGCGGGCATGCCCGAGGGCTCGGTCGGCATCGTCGCCTCGACCGACCGCGCGGCGACCGATGTCCTCATGGGGCTCCACGGCCTGATTGACGTGCTCGTTCCCCGCGGCGGGGCGGGGCTCATCCGCCACTGCGTGGAGACGGCCAAGGTTCCCGTCATCGAGACGGGAACGGGAAACTGCCACGTCTACGTGCACGAATCCGCCGACTTCGACATGGCGCGCGAGATCCTCGTGAACGCGAAGTGCCGCCGCTTCGGGGTCTGCAACGCCTGCGAGACGCTGCTCGTCGATGCGTCCATCGCGGCCGATTTTCTTCCCAAGGCGCTCTCCGAGCTGGCCGATCGCGGGGTGGCGATCCATGCCGACGAGCTGGCCTGCGAGGCTGCGCTTGCCGCAGGGGCCTTGCGCGGGCAGGGGCAAAGCGCGCTGCGCGTCGACCGTGCGAGCGAGCAGGATTGGGAAACCGAATATTTAGGGCCCGAAATCGCGGTGAAGTGCGTCGCGGGCGTCGACGAGGCCATCGCCCACGTGAACCGCTACGGCACGATGCACTCGGAGGCTATCGTGGCGAACCCGGGCGACCCTGCGGGCGCCTCGGCGATCGAGCGCTTCTTAAACGAGATCGACGCGGCGGCGGTCTACGCGAACGCTTCGACAGCCTTCACGGACGGCGGCATGTTCGGCCTCGGCGCCGAGATCGGCATCTCCACGCAGAAGCTGCACGTGCGCGGCCCCTTCGCGACCGATGGGTTGACCTCGTACAAGTACGTGCTGCGAGGCGACGGCCAGGTGAGGTCCTAGCGCATGGGGGAGGAAACGCTGGCAAGCGAATCGAGCGTGCGCGCGCCGCTGCCCGGCCGGTGTGAGGCGCAGCCCACCCAGGCGGTCTCGCGTCCTGGTGAGGTGGCCTCGCGCCGTTCGCCCGTCGTGAGCGAGGGACTCGACAACTTGGGGGCGGACGGTGCGCCTGCCCGGCTGGGAATCATGGGCGGCACCTTCGACCCCATCCACATCGGGCATCTGGCCTGCGCTGAACAGGTGCGCGAGGCGTACGGGCTCGATGCGGTGGTGTTCATTCCCGCCGGCAGCCCCGTCTTCAAGCGCGACCGCGACGTCACGCCCGCGGACGACCGGCTTGCCATGTGCCGCCTCGCGACCGAGAGCAATCCCGCTTTCGGCGTGAGCGCGATGGAGATCGAGCGCGGTGGCGACACCTACACCGTCGACACGTTGCGCGAGCTGCGTGCGCACTATCCCGACAACGTCGAGCTCGTGTTCATCACGGGCGCCGACGCGGTCGCGAAGATCTTCCGCTGGCACGAAAGCGAGGCGGTTGCGGGGCTCGCGCGGTTCGTCGCCGTGACGCGCCCAGGGTATACGCTTGACGACGAGATGCGAGCCACCTTCGAGAAAAGTCCCTTCACAGTGGACTTTCTCGAGGTCACGGGGCTGTCGGTCTCCTCAAGCGACCTGCGTCGCCGCGTCAGCGAGGGCAAATCGATCAGATACCTCACCATGTCGCGCGTGCGCGATTACGTATGCGAGCATGGCCTGTACCGAAAGGAGCGTTAAACGGTGGGGAAGGAAAGCGGCGGCGATTTTGCCGAGGTGCTCGGCGAGGCGTTTTTCGAGCAGCGCAAGGCGGAGCTCGAGCAGCGCGTCAGCAAGAAACGCTTCACCCATGTGATGGGCGTGGTCGAGGAGGCAGAAATCCTCGCGCGGGCCTACGGGGTCGACGTGCACGAGGCCAGGCTTGCAGGCCTTTTGCACGACTGGGACAAGGCCTACGACGACGAAGAAATCCGCAAACGCGCTCGCGAGCTGGGGCTTCAGGTGAACCCATGGATTTTGGAGCACCAGCCGCGCCTTCTGCACGGCCCGACGGCCGCCGCGGCGCTCGGGCGTAAGTTCCCCGCAATCCCCGCGGGCATTCTGCAGGCAATCGAGCGCCACACCACGGGCGAGATCGATATGACGCCGCTCGATATGGTACTCTACTGTGCCGACGCGCTTGAGCCGAACCGCCGTTTCGGGCGCGTCGACGAGTTGCGCGCCCAAATCGGCTGCGTGACGCTCGAAGAGCTCTACGTCGCAGTGCTCGGGTACTGGACGATCCTCATCATCGAGCAAGGAAAGACGCTGCATCCGCGCACGGTGGAAATATGGAACGCCTACGCGGTGAAAAACGAGAAACCGTACATAAACGCAAAGCGAAAGGAGCGCAAGTGAGCGCTAACGAACAGAAAACCTCGCGAGAACTCGCGATCATCGCCGCCCAGGCGGCCGACGAGAAGAAGGCGACCGACATCCTCGTGCAGGACGTGGCGGAGCTTGTCGGCGAGACCGACTTCTTCGTGATCGTTACGGCGTCCAACAGCCGCCAGGTGAACTCGATCGTCGACGCCATCAAAGAGGACCTGCGCGACAAGGGCGGCGTGAAGCCCTTCCACATCGAGGGAACGCAGGACGGATCGTGGTCGCTGCTCGACTATGGCCAGATCGTCGTACACGTCTTCCAGCCCGAGACGCGCGAGTACTATCGCCTCGAGGAGTTGTGGAACGACGCCCCCGTGCTCGATTTGGCGAAGGAAGCGGGGCTTTGCGACGTCGAGTACTCCGACCGCATCTCGAAGCTTCTGCCCAAGAAGTAGGCAAAAACCTGGCAGAAAATCGGCGGGAACGTGGCGGGCAGGTGGCGCAACGGCGGCGCGGACGTGGCGAGCGGGCGGCAAGGGCCCAGCAGGAACCCGGCGCAAACGCGCCTAAACCGCGCCCAATCGTCCGCTGAAATGCGCTTGGCCGTGCGCTGTTTTCTTCGGTATCTTCCCAATTCGTTTTAGTTGCCTGCAGTGCGCCGACAGAAGGCGCGCTGCAGGCTTTTCGCGCTTTCGGGACCTCATGTGCCAGGGTTCTTTTCGGGACACAAAGCCGAAAAGCGCCCGTGGGTGCGAAGGTCCCTTTCGCACATACGATATGGCGGCGCCTCGGTTCGGCGCGTAGACTTGCCGACTGCGGCTTTTGCTTTTGGGAGAGGGACACCAATGTCCGACTTTCTGATGTCGTGCTCATGCAAGGGCCGCCGCCCCAAGTACGTCGCCTCTTCCGCGACCCATTCGCGCCCCCATCTCATCGCGGATCTTCTGCGCTCCCGCGATGTCGCGCGCTTCCTCGTCGCTCCCGCAGGCTTTGGCAAATCGACGGTTGCTGCGGAATATGCGCAGGTCGTCTTCTCGTTTAGGCAAACGTTCTGGGTCAACTGCGAAAGCCCGTGCTTCCTGCGCGACCTCGACGCCGGGATCATCGCATCGCGCGTGGCCGAGATCGGCGGCGCGGGCTCGCTTGTGGTGTTCGACGACCTGCCGCGCATGGATGCCTCGCGGGTCGAAGCGTTTTCCGAGGTCGTCGACGAGCTGCTCGCGGCGGGAAATGAGGTCCTCGTTACGTGCACGCCAACCTGCGACGCCTATTCCGATTTGCACCGCGACAGGGTGAAGCTCTCGGCGCGCCGCTTTCTGCTCACTGACGAGGAGATGAAGCATACTGCGCGGACGACGGATTCCCCGCATGCGAAGTGCCGCGCAGCGTGCGTCGCGTGGGGCTCGGACGATGGAAGCCGCCTTGTCACGGGCATGGCCGCCGAAGAGCCGCCCGCAAGCGTTCTGCTCGCGGCGTTTCTCATGCTCGCGATGGGGGAGGGAAGTCTCTCCGAGCTTGTCCCGCTTGTGGGCGCGCGTCATGCGAGTGAGGCGTTTTCCCTGATAGAAGAGGACTATCCGTTCCTCGGCGTCTGTGCTCGGGAAGACTCCTTCGACGCCGTTGCCATCGATGTCCCCGTGCTTGCCCAGGGCTTCTCGCGGGCGGTGGATCGGGTCGTCGACGGCTCGACGTGCGCCGACGCGAGCGAGCTTGCGGTGTGCATCGCGGCGATGCTCCTCGAACGCGGGGCGGCTGCGCGGGCATGCGCCATCGTCCGCTCTTTCGCGGCGAAGCCCGCCTGTGCGAGCTGGCTTGCTGCACACGGTGCCGACCTCCTCTCGGCGGCGTGCTTCAAGCCTGCTCACGAGCTGTTCGTTTACGCAGGAAAGAACGCGCGCCAGAACAGGATCCTCCTCGCTGCCGACGAGGCGGTGCGTTTGGCCGCGCTCGACGATGCCGCCTGTGCGCTGTTCCTCGCGCGCAAGTTCGCCTTCTCGCGTAGCATCGACCCCGAATCGCGTTCGCGGTTGCTGCTCGTTGCCTCCTGTTTGGGAGACGACGAGGACCGCCGCCGCGCGGAATCGGTGGCAGCCGAGTTCGCCGCCCGCGCCAAAGTCGGGGGCCCGATCGCTCCCGCTGCTGCGTTTTACCTCGTCGCGGCACATGTTGGCAAGGGGGTGATGCCTCTTGCGGAGGCGTGGGGCGAGCTCGCCTCGCGCGGCGCGCCCGATGGGCCGCTCGTCTTCGCCGCCGCCATGGCGTTCTGGGCTCTTGCACAGAAGAAGACGCCGGGCTTCGCGTCGCCCGAGGACGCACGCGCAGTCGAGCGCGTCGCCCTGTGGGCCTGCGACCTGGCCGCGCGCACGCCTTCTGCCGCCATGTCCTGGCAGTGCGCCTTCTTGGTGATGTCGCTTTCCCGGGCGGTTGAGGAGGGTTCCTTGCCGACGCGATTCTCGCCCGCTGCCGACGTGCTTGCGGCGGCGCGCGCCATAGAGGCTGCCCGCTTCACCGAATGTGCAGCTCACAGGCGCGATTCGCTTCGGGAGGAGCGCGCGCGGGCCGAACGTGAGCGCTCCTCGCGCGACCGTTATGAGGCCCGCCCGATCCGCTCGGAGACGCCGGGTGCGCCTGGAAGCTCGGCCCCGATCCTCTACGTGCGGCTCCTCGGCGGGCTCGACGTGCGTATCGGCGAGCAGCAAGTCGACATGCAAGCGTTCAGTAGGCAGAAAACGAAGACGCTCCTTGCGCTTCTCGTGCTCGCCCGCGGCCGCGAGCTCTCCCGCGAGCGCCTGCTGGAGACGCTTTGGCCCGACAGTCCCCACGGCTGTGCAATCAAGAACTTCTATTCGGTGTGGAGCCAGCTCAAGCGAGGGCTCGACTACGAGGGCACGTGCCCCTATCTCCTTCGCGACCAGGGTGGTGTTCGCCTTGACGCTCGGCTTCTGCGAAGCGACGTTGCCGAGCTCGATTCCATTTGCCGCGCCTTGAGTTTCGGCGAGATCGACCTCGATCGTTGGCGGGACCACCTCGAGGCGATCGACGGATCGTACTCGGGCGACCTTCTGCCAAGCGAAAGCGTCAACGACGACATCGCGGCTGCGCGCAGGCGCCTTCGCATTAACCTCGTCGACTCGCTTGTGTGCGCGTCGGGGCGGCTTTTGGAGTCAGGCGAGCCCCGCGCGGCGCTGTGGTTCGCGCGCGAGGCGGCCGGTCGCGACCGCTCTCGCGAGGACGCGTGCGCCGCGCTCATGGAGGCGCAGCTCGGTGCCGGCCAGCGCGCCGCCGCAATCGACACCTACCTCTCGTGCCGAAGGTATCTTGCAGAAGAGCTCGGCATCGACCCGTCGCCGTCGATCGTCGCCTTATACCGCAGCGCGGTAGAGGCCGAGGAGGCGCTCGAGTAGTCGATTCGCGATATTTCCCCACAACAGCATCATTTTTAAGCGAGAATCATAGCATCTGGTCGTGTAGTGGATTTCCCAGGTCCATGCAAGCCTTATGCTAGAGTACAGGAGGTTGTGTGCCGTGCTCTCGCGCGGTGCTCACGAACATAGGGCTCTTACGAAAGACGGCATACATGGGTTTCTTATCGAAGCTTCTCACGATGGGCGAGGGCAAGCAGCTCAAGCGCTACCAGGCCATCGTCGATACCATCAACGGCCTTGAGGCCTCAATCAAACCGAAAACCGACGCCGAGCTGCGCGCGTTTTCCGACTCCCTGCGCGAGCGCGCGGCTGCGGGCGAAGACACGGCCGCCCTTCTTCCCGAGGCGTTCGCCGCGGTGCGCGAGGCGTCGGTGCGCACGACGGGGCTGCGCCACTTCGACGTGCAGCTCATCGGTGGCATGGCTCTAAACGATGGGCAGATCGCCGAGATGAAGACGGGCGAAGGCAAGACGCTCGTGTCCACCCTTGCGGGCTATCTGAATGCGCTTTCGGGCGACAACGTCCACATCGTCACCGTGAACGATTATCTCGCCCGCCGCGACTCCGAGTGGATGGGCCAGATCTACCGCTTCCTCGGCATGGAGGTCGGCCTGATCCAAAATGGCATGCGCCCCGCGCAGAAGACCCCCGCCTACAAGGCCGACGTCACCTACGGCACGAACTCCGAGTTCGGCTTCGACTACCTGCGCGACAACATGGTCACGAGGGCCTCTGCCCGCGTGCAGCGCGGCCACCATTTCGCCGTCGTCGACGAGGTCGACTCGATCCTCATCGACGAGGCGCGAACGCCGCTCATCATCTCGGGCGCGGGAACGCGCGCGGCCGACACCTACAACAAGTTCGCCCGCGTCATGCCGCACCTCGTGCTCGATGAGGACTTCGAGATGGACGAGGCCAAAAAGACGATCAACGCCACCGAGGTCGGCCTTGAGAAGATCGAGTCCGCACTCGGCATCGACGACATCTACGCCGACCCGTCCGGCCTGCTCGCGAACCACCTGCAGCAAGCCTTAAAGGCGCAGTTCCTCTTCCATCGCGACGTCGATTACGTCGTCGTCGGCGGGGAAGTGAAGATCGTCGACGAGTTCACGGGCCGCATCATGGAGGGCCGCCGCTACTCCGAGGGCCTCCATCAGGCGCTCGAGGCGAAAGAGCATGTGCTCGTTCGCGAGGAGAACCAGACGCTCGCGACCATCACGCTGCAGAACTACTTCCGCCTCTACGAGAAGCTCTCGGGCATGACCGGTACCGCCATGACCGAGGACAAGGAGTTCCGCGAAATCTACAAGCTGCCGGTCGTCGCCATCCCACCGAACAGGCCCGTCGCCCGTATCGACGAGAACGACCTGGTCTATCGCACGATCGACGCGAAGTTCAACGCCGTCGCCGACGACGTTGCAGCGCGCCATGAGGCGGGTCAGCCCTGCCTGATCGGCACGGTCTCGATCGAGAGCTCCGAGCGCCTGTCCCGCCTTTTGGACAAGCGCGGCATCAAGCACGAGACTCTGAACGCGAAGAACCACGAGCGCGAGGCTCACATCATCGCGCAGGCCGGCCGCGTGGGCGCGGTGACCATCGCGACCAACATGGCAGGCCGCGGTACGGACATCCTGCTCGGCGGCAACCCCGACGTGCTCGCCGAGGACGTGCTGCGCGAGTGGGGCTTTGATCCCTCGCGCCATATCGACGACGAGCCTGCCGAGGGCGAGGAGGTCCCCGAGAACGCAGCCCCTGCGCCGTCGGATGAGAAACGCGACGAGGCACTCGTTCGTGCGCGCACCATTTGCAAACAGGAAAACGAGGAGGTGCTCGCCGCGGGCGGCCTGTGCGTCATCGGCACCGAGCGCCACGAGTCGCGCCGTATCGACAACCAGCTGCGCGGCCGTGCGGGACGCCAGGGCGACCCGGGCACGACGCAGTTCTACCTCTCGCTCGAAGACGACCTCATGCGCCTGTTCGGCGGCAACCGCATGGATTCCATCTCCAGCATGATGGAGAAGACGAACATGCCCGACGACCAGCCCATTCAGGCGTCCATGGTGTCGAAGGCGATCGAGAGCGCGCAGCGTCAGGTCGAGACGATGCACTTCGCCGCGCGTAAGAACGTCCTCGAATACGACGACGTCATGAACCTGCAGCGTAAGGTGATCTATGAGGAGCGCAACTCCATCTTGGACGGTAAGGACATGAACGGCCGCATCCCCGGCATCATCTCCGACGCTGCTTCTGCCGTGGTGGAGGAGAACTGCCCCGAGCGCGCCGCGTTCGACGACTGGGACGTGAAGGCGGTCGACACGTGGGCTGCCGGCATGACCGGCAACAACGACTTCCACGTCGCGTCGATCGAGCACGACGACGAGCCGGAAAACGTCGCCGATGCGCTCACCGAGTACCTCGAGGGCATCTACGCCGAGAAGGAGAACCTGCTTGGTGCCGATATGATGCGCAATCTGGAAAGCCAGGTCATGCTGCGCATCATCGACACGCGCTGGATGGCCCACCTTGCCGAGATGGATTACCTGAAAACCGGCATCGGCCTGCGCGCCTTCGCACAGCGCGACCCGCTCGTCGAGTACAAGAACGAGGCGTACGCCGCCTTCCAGCGCCTGACCGCCAGCATGTACGAGGACTACCTGCGTACGCTTTTGCGCCTGCAGATCGCCGTGAAGCAGGAGCCCATCCCCGAGGAGCGAAACCCGCTCGAGGGCCGTTTGAGCTACTCGAAGCCCGAGGACGCGCTCACTGAGTCCGACATCAAGGCAGCGCCGGCAGCAGCGCAGGCCTCTCAGGCCGGAGCAGCTCCCAAGCCCGCCGCGCCGAAGCCCACGACGTATGTCAAGGACAAAGACGACCCCTTCGCGAACGTCGGCCGCAACGATCCTTGCCCCTGCGGCAGCGGCAAGAAGTTCAAGAAGTGCCACGGCATGTACCAGGATTAGCGCCTACCGTTGTATAGGGCGCATCTGCTGTGAGGCGGAGGCTGCCGCCTTGCATTGGGCGCTTCGGCGTGACGCGAGATGCAGTTGCCGCCGCGCTTTCTCCAAGCTTTATTGCAAAAGGCCGTTTCCCCAGGGAAGCGGCCTTTTTCTCGTGTCTTTTGTGCACGGCTTGCCCTCGCTCAATCGCAACGAAACCGTGCCATTCGTGTATATTCGGAGCAAGTTACACCGTGCCATTCGTGTATAATATTGCACATGCTGACCGTGCCATTCGTGTATATTCGGAGCAAGTTACACCGTGCCATTCGTGCGTGAATGGCATTTTGGCATCAATTGGAGCGAGGGGTGACCATGTTCAAACGCCATGCATACGACGATCTTCTTCGCTGGAAGCGCGAGTCGAAAGGCACGCGCGCTCTGCTTTTAGAGGGTGCGCGTCGCGTTGGCAAAAGCACGCTTGCAAGGGAGTTTGCCGAAAGGGAATACGCCGCCCATCTGGTCATAGACTTCTCCGAAGTGTCCGATGACCTCAAGATGCTGTTTCGCGACTATCGTGCGGACGTGGATTCCTTCTTCATGTACCTGCAGGCGTTCACGGGCGTTTCGCTGCCGCGCCGAGATTCCCTCATCGTGTTCGACGAGGTGCAGCGCTTCCCACCTGCACGGGAGTTCATCAAGCAGCTTGTTGCGGACGGTCGGTACGACTATCTCGAAACCGGCTCGCTCATATCCATCCGGCGCAACGTGGAGGGCATCGTCATTCCTTCCGAGGAGACTGCGCTTCGCTTGAATCCGCTGAACTTCGAAGAGTTCCTTTGGGCGGAAGGTGAAGATCAGCTCGCCGCGGCCATCCGCACCTCTTTCGAGGGGAAAACCCCGCTGCCTGAGGCCATCCATCGCAAAGCGGAACGGCTTTTCCGCGAATACATGCTGGTCGGAGGCATGCCTCAGGCGGTTGATGCGTATGTTGCCGAAAAGGATTTCGGAAAAGTGGACAGGGTGAAGCGCGATATCTTGTCGCTGTACCGCGGCGACATCGAGAAGTTCGGCGGCACCGACGCGCTGCGCATCCGTCGCGTGTTCTCGACCTTGCCCGGCCAGCTGGCGCGCCATGAGAAGAAGTTTGTGCTGTCCTCGCTTGACGGCAACGCGCGCAGCAGGGACTATGCGGACGCTTTCTTCTGGCTAGCGGATGCGTGCATAAGCGCCACGTGTATCGGTGTCGATGACCCGTCGGTGGGCCTCGCGGCAACCGCCGACGAGGGAACGTTCAAGTGCTATATGGCCGACACGGGGCTTTTGATCTGCCAGCTTTTCGCCGACAATGCCGAGACCCCCCACGAGCTTTACCGCGACATCCTGCTGGGAAAACTCGAGATCAACGAGGGCATGTTCACGGAAAACGTGGTGGCGCAGCAGCTCGCCTCGAACGGGCATGGGCTGTACTTCTACTCGAAGCGCGACCGTGAGAACAGCGCAAACACCATGGAAGTCGACTTCTTGATCACGGCCGGTTACGATGACGCTGCCGGGCGCATGCGCGTCTCGCCTATTGAGGTGAAGTCGACGAAGCGCTATGGCGCGAAATCGCTCGAGAAGTTCAAAACCAAGTTCGGCTCGCGTGCGGGCCTGCGGTATATTCTGCATCCGAAACCCGTGCAGGTGGAGGGCGACCTGGTGCGCCTGCCGTTGTACATGGCGCATCTGCTGTGAGGCGGTACCGCCTGCCGCCGTCTGCCGCCGTCGCATACTGGCGTCCGTCCGCGAAGAAACTATGCACGACGCGCCCCGCCATATACGGTGGGGCGTTTTTGCTGGTAACATAAACAAGCTATGGCTGACAAAGAATTGATAGAACATATCGACATCGCCGCCCAGCGCGTTGCCGACTCGCATGCGTACCTGCACATCGACGACAAGACGGTCGAGCTGCAGAGGCTCGACGCCCAAATCGCCTCGCCGGGCTTTTGGGACGACGCGTCGCGCGCGCAAAGCGTCTCGAAGCAGGCGTCGAACTTGCGCGATGTCATCGCCGAATACGACGGCGCCTGTGCGCTGCTCGACGACGTGCGCGCGGCGGCGGAGCTCGCAGACGAAGACGAATCGTTCGCCGAGGAAGCAAAATCCCTGCTCGCGAGGCTCGATGAGGAGCTCGACGGGCTTGAAGTCTCCTCGTGGTTCTCTGGCCGCTTCGACGCGGGCGACGCTATTCTGTCGGTCAACCCGGGATCGGGCGGGCTCGAGGCGCAGGACTGGACCGAGATGCTCTACAAGATGTATCTGCACTACGCCGAGGACAAGGGCTGGAAGGTCACCGTGCTCGATGCGGTTCCCGGCGAGGGCATCGGCCTTGACAAGGCGACTATCCAGATCGAGGGGCGAAACGCCTACGGCATGCTCACAAGCGAGAACGGCGTCCACCGCCTTGTGCGTATCTCTCCGACCGACGACAAGAAGCGCCGCCACACCACGTTCGCAAGCGTGGAGGTGCTCCCCGTGCTTCCCGATGATATTGAGGTCGACTTGAACCCCGCCGACGTGCGCGTCGACGTATACCGTTCAAGTGGCCCCGGCGGGCAGTGCGTGAACACGACCGACTCCGCCGTGCGCCTGACCCATATTCCCACAGGCATCGTTGTGACCTGCCAAAACGAGAAATCGCAGCTGCAGAACAAGGAGTCTGCCTTCCGCGTGCTGCGCGCCAAGCTCTACGAAATCGAGCAGCGCAAGCGCGAGGAGCAGATTGACGAGCTGCGCGGCGAGCGGATGGAGAACTCGTTCGGAAGCCAAATCCGCAACTATGTGTTGTATCCTTACCAACTGGTGAAAGACCTGCGCAGCGGCGTGGAGACGAGCAACGTCGACGCCGTGCTCGCGGGTGATATCGAGCAATTCGTGATCGGGTATCACAAGTGGCGAGTTTCGCAATAAAGAAAGGACTGCAATGACCGACCTTACGAGTGTGGCGACAGACCTGCGCTGCGACATTCTGCGCATGATCGCAGAAGCCAAAAGTGGGCATCCGGGGGGATCGCTGTCGTGCACCGACATCTTGACGTCGCTGTACTTCGGCGGTGTGCTCAAGCACGACCCGAAAAATCCCAAGATGGAGGGTCGCGACTGGTTCTTTTTGGCAAAGGGCCACGCGGCGCCGGCGCTCTACGCCGCGCTCGCCCATGCGGGCTATTTTCCCGTTGAGGAGCTTATGACGCTTCGCAAGCTGGGAACGCGCCTGCAGGGCCATCCCGACTGCAACCTCTGCCCGGGCGTTGAGGTGTCCACGGGCTCCTTGGGCCAGGGCCTCTCCATTGCCGCAGGCACGGCGTGTGGTCTTGCGCTCGACGGCAAGGAGGGCTCGGTCTTCGCGCTTCTCGGCGACGGCGAATGCGAGGAAGGCCAGGTGTGGGAGGCAGCTATGTTCTCCGCGCACCGCAAGCTCGACAACCTCACGGCCATCATCGACCACAACGGCCTGCAGATCGACGGCAAGGTGACCGAGGTGTGCAGCCCTGAGGATCTGGGTGTGAAGTTCGAGGCGTTCGGATGGGATGTCCGCCACGTTAACGGCCACGATATCGACGCGCTCATCGAGGTGCTCACCGCCTGCAAGAACTCTCGCGACGGGAAGCCCCATGCCGTCATCGCCGAGACGGTGAAGGGCAAGGGCGTGTCGTTTATGGAGAACGAGGCTGGCTGGCACGGCAAGGCGCCGTCCGCCGAGCAGCTTGAAGCCGCGCTCGCCGAGCTTGAAGCGGCGCGTGATGAGGAGGTTTGCCGTGGTTAAGCTCGCAAGCGCCGAAATGGCCGAAAAGAAACTCGCGACTCGCGCCGCCTTCGGTGCGACGCTCGCCGAACTTGCGGAGGAGGGCGTGCCCGTCGTCGCAGTCGACGCCGACCTCACCGGTTCCACCACCACCAAGAAGTTCGCCGCTGCCGCGCCTGAGAACGCCGACAAGCTTTTCAACTGCGGTATCGCCGAGCAGAACATGATCGACGTGGCAGCTGGCCTCGCCCTTACGGGTCATGTCGCCTACACGGGGTCCTTCGCCGTGTTCGGCACCGGCCGTGCTTACGACCAGATTCGCAACACCGTGTGCTATAGCAACCTCGATGTGAAGATCTGCCCGACGCACGCGGGCGTCTCGGTCGGCCCCGACGGCGGCTCGCATCAGATGCTCGAGGACGTCTCGCTTATGCGCGGGCTGCCCAACATGCGCGTGCTCGTTCCCGCCGACTATGCCGCCGCGCGCGCTGCCATCAAGCTCGCCGCGAAGACGCCGGGTCCGGTGTACGTGCGCATGGGCCGCGCCGCTGTGCCTTGCGTCTACGATGACGACGTCGAGCTCGAGCTCGGCCGCGCCTATGTGTTGCGCGAGGGCTCCGACGCGACCGTCGTCGCCTGCGGCGTGGAAATCCGCGAAGCGCTCGCCGCGGCGGACGTGCTCGCCGAGGAAGGTGTGTCCATCGAGGTCATCGACGCATTTTCGGTGAAGCCGCTCGACGAGGACACCATCACGGCGAGCGTTGCGAAGACGGGTTGCTGCGTGGTCGCCGAGGAGCACAGCGTGCATGGCGGCCTCGGCTCCGCCGTGGCGGAGTGCCTCGCTCGCAAAAACCCCGCTCCCTGCGAGTTCGTGGGTGTGCAGGACCGCTTCGGCAAGTCCGGCGAGTTCGAGGAGCTGCTCGGCTACTTCAACCTCGACGCCGCGGCGATCGTCGAAGCCGTGAAGCGCGCCATGGGTCGCAAGTAGTTTTACAGGCGGCGGTTCCCTTACAGGGCCGATTGCGTTTCATGAAAGAAGGGCGCATCTCCGGCGGGAGGTGCGCCCTTGTGGTTTTTGCGCAAGCGTGAGCTGGGACGGTGGCGCGCGGGATGCATTACTACTAAAATTGGTCTGTCTCAGTACATCACTATTCGAACGGAGCAAACTGTGACAGATGTTTCCAGCCGCGGGAACGCCTCGCGTCCCGCTGCCCAGTCGGGCGCACCGCGCCCGCGTTCGAGGGCGGGGGCTCACAGCCGTCAGGCTCAGGCCACCCAGCAGCTCTCCCAGTCGCTTCCCGTGCTCGATGTCGCGGACACGCCTCAGCAAACGTCGTCTCCCGTCATCACCTTCGACCACGTCACGAAGATCTACCCGGCGCAGCCGAATAAGCCGGCACTTTCCGACATCTCCCTGCAGATCTACGCAGGTGAGTTCATCTTCCTCGTCGGCCATTCGGGATCCGGCAAGACCACGTTCATCCGCATGCTGATCCACGAGGTCACGCCTACGGAAGGCCACATCTACATCGCGAACGAGGATCTGACGACCATGCGCAACTGGCGCGTGCCGTACCTGCGTCGCAACATCGGCTGCGTGTTCCAGGACTTCAAGCTTCTGCCGAACAAGACGGTCTTCGAGAACGTCGCCTTCGCGCTTGAGGTCATTGGTAAGTCGCGCCACGTCATCAAGACGCAGGTGCCCGAGGTGCTTCGCCTCGTCGGCCTGCAGGACAAGCTGAACAAGCGCCCCGACCAGCTCTCCGGCGGCGAGCAGCAGCGCGTCTCCATCGCGCGCGCCATCGTGAACCGCCCGCCGCTGCTCATCTGCGACGAGCCCACGGGCAATCTCGACCCGCAAACCTCGCGCGGCATCATGGACCTGCTCGAGCGCATCAACCGCACGGGCACCACAGTGCTCGTGGCCACCCACGACCGCGAGATGGTCGACAACATGCGCCGTCGCGTCATCGCGCTCGATCGCGGCCGCCTTACTCGCGACCAGGACAGGGGGGTGTACGGTTTCGATGCGTAGTCTCGGTTACTTCTTTAAAGAGTCGCTGCACGGGTTCACGCGCAACCTCTCCACCACCTTGGGTTCCATCATCACGATCTTCCTCTCGCTGCTCATCATCGGCATCTTCCTCGTGGGCGGTGTCGTGGTGAACAACGTCATGTCGTCGGTCGAGAACGAGGTCGGCATCTCGGCCTTCATCTCCGATGACGCCTCGCAGTCCGATATCGACAAGGTCGAGGACTTCATCCGCGGCATCGACGGCGTCGCATCGGTCGACTTCACCACGAAGGACCAGGCGCTCGAGAACTTCAAGGCCACGTCGAACTCCGACATCATCGACGCGCTCGACGGACAGAACCCGCTGCCCGCCTCCATCGAGGTCGAGCTTTCAGACCCGAAGCTCGTCGAGGATGTGGCGAGCCAAATCGAGCAGAACTCCACGTTCGCTTCTATCTGCGGCTACGATTCGCCTTCCGAGTCGCTTAAGTACGGCCAGAAGTCGGTCGCGCAGCTCTTCCAGCTGACGACCTATGTCCGCTATATCGGCATTGCGCTCATCGTGCTGCTCATCTTCATCGCGCTCGTGTTCATCAACAATACGATTCGTCTGGCCATCCTTGCGCGCCGCAAGGAAATCGCTATCATGCGCCTCGTCGGTGCGTCGAACGGCTTCATCCGCGGGCCCTTCCTCATGGAAGGCTCGCTGCACGCAATCATCGGCTCGCTGTTCGCAGTCGGCGTGCTCGAGCTTTTGCGCAACCTGGCGCTGCCGAAGCTCGCGGGTGCGCTCAAGTTCCTCGCGATCGACGTGAACGCCGGCACCTTCGCGATCATCTACGTTGCACTCGTGATCGCGGGCCTGATCATCGGCCTGTTCGGTTCGGCGCTTGCAATGCGCCGCTACCTCAAGGTGTAGAAAGCGCGAACGAGATAGATTCCCATGGCGAAGCACGGTGATACCAAGCAGCGCGCGGCGATGGCCGAGCGCGAGCACAGGCGAAACAAGCGCATCTTGCGCCTGCTGTGCTTCGTCGTGGCCATTGCCGTGGCCTTCGTCGCCGGGTTCGCCTTGCGCAGCCAGGACCAGTTCCTTGCCTCGCTCGGGTTCTCCATCCCCGGCGTCCAGAAAGTCGGCACCCAGGCGACGGATGTGAAGAAGTCCCCCTACGATTCCATTTCCGCTCGCTTGAGCGAAGTCGAGGACGTCCTCGCGAAGAGCGACCTCAACGGCTACGACCTCGACGAGGCGACCAAGGAGGTCTTCAAGGGCTTCTCGAACGCATGCGACGACAAGTACTTCGAGTACCTTGATCCGTCGCGCTATGCGTCCTTCGTGAAGGACAGCTCCGACGGTGCCTACAACGGCGTCGGCGTCCTGTTCTCGGACTACAACGGCCGCGCCCTCGTTTCCGATGTGTTCTCGGGCTCCGCTGCCGAGGCGGCCGGCGTCCAGCAGGGCGACGTGCTGATCGGCATCGACGGCGACACCTCGCACGACTGGTCGGTCACCGAGGCTATTAGCGGCCTTTCTCGCAACGCTGGCGAGACGGTCGTGGTCACGTGGATGCGGCCCTCTTCGGTCGGTGCCGAGACGGGCACGTCCTACACCACCGCGCTCACGTGCTCTTCGTACAAGGAACAAAACGTCACATACTCGCTCGACGGCACAGTCGGCTACATCAGGGTGCGCCAGATCACGCAGGATACCTCCGACAACGTCTCCGCAGCGCTCGCTGACCTGATCGAGCAGGGGGCGACGTCGTTCGTCATGGATCTGCGCGACAACCCAGGCGGCTATCTCACGCAAGCGGTCGATGTGGCGAACCTCTTCATCAAGACGGGCGTCGTCGTCGAGGTGCAGACTTCCACGGGAACTTCCCCGAAGTCCGCTTCCGGGAAAACGGTAACTGATCTGCCCCTTGTCGTGCTCACGAACGGCTATACCTCAGGTGCTGCCGAGGTGCTCGCCGCTGCGCTTCAGGATAACCAGCGCGCCACCATTGTCGGTGAGACCACGATCGGCAAGGGTTCCGTGCAGGTCGTGCACGAGCTTTCGTTCGGCGGGGCGATCCGCTACACCGCTGGCTACTACAAAAGCCCGCTCGGCCACGACATCGACGGCGTCGGCGTGATTCCCGACATCGCCATCTCCTCAAGCGAAGGCGGCACCGACCCGCAGCTCGTTCTCGCCGTCGAGACCGCGCAAAACAAGGAGAAAGCCTAGAGGCGCATGCCCCGTTCCAAGAACCACACGCGACGGGTCGCTCGCTCGCGCCCGCGTGGCATCATGCAATTGAATCCTGAAGGCTACGGCTTCGTCCACACGTCAGAAGGCGAATTCTTCGTTCCTCACGCCAAGCCCGGAGGCGCCTTCGACGGCGATCTGGTCGAGGTTGCCCCGCTGCCTGCGAATGCCTCGAAGGGCCGCTCGCGAGAAGGTTCTGGCAGCGGTCGCTATGGTCGCAAGCGGGCTGCGCGCGTCGTCTCGGTGATCGAGCGCGCCCATGAGGTCGTCGTCGGCAGGTTCGAGGCGGCCGAGCCATTCGGCGTCGTCGTGCCGCTCGACCCGCATATCCCCTACGATATCTTCACCCAGCTCTCCGAGGCCCCCGATGTGGAAGACGGCGCAATCGTCCGCGTTCGTATCGCGCAGTTTCCCTCCCGCAATTCCGCGGCGACGGGGCATATCGAGGAAGTGCTCGAGCATGTCGACGGGCTCGACGAGGGGGTTGATGCCGTCGTTGCCCGCCATAAGTTCGAGACGACGTTCTCCGACGCTGCGCTCGCGGAGGCGCGCGGTGCCTCAATCGACGAGGTTGGGGCGCTTGCGTCGGGCTATCGCGACTTGCGCGAGCGTTTCGTGTTCACCATCGACCCTGATGACGCGCGAGATTTCGACGACGCGCTCTCCATCGAGCAGGTGAAAGACCAGGGCCGCTCGCTCTGGCGTATCGGCGTGCACATCGCCGACGTCTCGCATTACGTGGAATGGGGGAGCGCGCTCGATCTGGCCGCGCGGCGCCGTGCCGCGAGCGTGTATTTGGTCGATCGGGTGATCCCGATGATTCCCGAGGAGCTCTCGTGCGGGCTGTGCTCGCTCGCCCCGGGCCAGGTGCGTCGCTCCATGACAGTCGATTTGTATGTCGACGAGCGGGCGCAGCTTGCGCGCTATGAGATTTATCCTGCCCTCATCTGCTCGAACGCGCGCCTGACCTACGGCGAGGCGCTCGAAATGCTCGAAGGGGAAGGCGAACCTGTGACATTTGAGGGCGGGAAGCATACTCCGTGCTCAGACAGTCCTGCTTTGGAGAACAGCCCACTGGGCTGTTCTCGTTGTGCGGGACTGCGCGCGGAGCACGCTTCCCGCCCTCATTCGGAGATTGAAGACCAACCCGTCGCTGTCGAAGGGCTCTATCACGCTACGGTTCCCGAGAATGCGGGGCATACCCCACGCCCTCAGGGGCCTCAGGGAAGCCGTTGCGATAATGCGAGCGGGTTTGAGCCAGTAGCAATTCCCGAGAATGCGAGGCGTGCTCCGCGCGCAGTTCCGCAGCGCAGCGAGGACTGTTTGAGCACGGAGTATGCCCCGCGTTCTCGGGAACAACGGGAGACCCTCATTCAACCTCGTCTTCGCCAGCTCTCGCGCCTCGCCTCGCTTCGACATGCGCAGCGCGAGCGCAAGGGCGGCATCGACTTCGACCAGCCCGAGGCGCGCGTCAAGCTCGATGAGGCGGGAAAGCCGCAGGGCGTGGAGCTTCGTCGGAAGAATGCTGCGACATCGCTTGTCGAGGAGATGATGATCTGGGCAAACGAGGTCGTCGCCGAGCATCTTTCCTGTGCGAAGTTCCCCTGCGCCTATCGCGTTCACGAGGCGCCCGACCTGGAGGGGCTTGCGCAGCTCGTGCCCATCTTCGAAGAGTTCCCCTGGTTCGAGAAGATCGATTCCGTGGGTTTCTTCACTGGGAGCCAGCACGCGCTCCAGCAGGCGGTTTCCGCATCGCGTGGGCGCGCCGAGGGCGAGCTTGTGTCGTCGCTCGTATTGCGCTCGATGAAGCGCGCGGTCTATCGCGAGAAGAATTGCGGCCACTATGGCCTTGCGAGTGCGACGTACTGCCATTTCACGAGCCCCATCAGACGCTATCCCGATCTTATGGTGCACCGCATGCTGAAAGCCGAGCTCTTCGGGCGCCCCGAGAAGTTCGACCAGATGACGACGAACCTCGGCTGGATCTGCGAGCACTCGTCGGGGATGGAGCGCGAGGCGGACGACGCGCAGCGCGAGTCCGAGGAGCTCAAGTTGGCGGAGTACCTGCAGCGGTTCGTGGGACAGTCGTTTTCCGCCATCGTGTCAGGCGTCTCACAGGGCGGTCTGTACGCGCGGCTCGAGAACACGGCGGAGGGCTTCATCCCTGTTCGCACGCTTGGCGACGACTATTTCAGCTTCGACGCGGCGCGCTACACGCTCACGGGCGAGGAAACGGGCGCGCGCTACCGGCTCGGGCAGCGCATAGCTGTGGTCCTCTTCGCGGTCGATCCCCGCGTTCCCCAAATCGACCTGCGGCTCGCGCAGGGCTCAAGGCGATAGGCCAGGGTGTCCCCCACTAGGGGCTTTGCGTTGATATCCGCGCCCTCGAAGGCGCGTAGGGTTCGAGACGATAGACCAGGGCGTCCGCAGCGGCGCCCTTCTTCTTTTCCGCGATGCCGGCAAGCATGTTCTTGCGAAGGCTTCGCCTGCATCTTGCTTGTTGCAACGCATGTCGAAGAACTTTCTTCGCGCGCGGTCATTTCCCGAAGTTTTCTCTTGCGGTCCTCCGTAAAACAATGCAAAATAGCAATTGCAATCGCAAGTGGACTCCAAACACGAGGACTCCCAGCAAGGAGCCTCCCAAAAAGGAGGTGATGACGTGGCGAGGGGAAAACAGGCCAGCGGACTTTTGACCCAGCAGAAAGTGCTGCGCGCGGCAGTGGCGCTCTTTCTGGAGAAAGGCTACGCCAAGACCACGACCGCCGAAATCGCAGCAGCGGCGGGTATCAGGCAGAGTTCCTTTTTCCATGTCTTCCCCAGCAAAGAAGCGCTTCTTCTCGAATTGGTGCGCCGCATGTTCGGAGGGCAGTTTGACCTGGCCGAACAGCACAACAACGGGCAAGAACCGGTCTTCTTGTACGCGGTGGAGACGGCTTTGCAGCTGCATATCGCGGAACTGACCGAGCCCTTGCGCGAGCTCTATGTCATGGCCTATACGCTGCCGACGACGTCGGATTATCTTTATCGCACCACGTCAAAGCGGCTGCAGGTCATCTTCTCGGACTATCTGCCCGACGCGCAGCCTAAGGATTTCTTCGAGATGGAAATCGCGTCCGGAAGCATCATGCGCGGCTTCATGTCCGTGCCGTGCGACCCGTATTTCACGGTGGACGCCAAGATCCGGCGCTTTCTCGACTGCTCGCTCAAGCTCTACGACGTGCCCCAGGCGAAGCGCGAATGCATCATCGAAGCGATTCTCCGCATGGATTTGCGCTCTATGGCGGAAGGCATCATCCGGAAAACTATCCAGCAGGCTGAAGCGGGGTTCGAAGCGCTCATAGCCGAAACCGAGTAACGCCCCGCCGAGGGCGGCTCGGCCAGATCGTCAGACATGACCACGTTCGTCATTCATGAGAAAGGTTCGCCCATGAAGAAGAAAACCCTGATCATGCTCCTCACATCGATACTCTGTATCGCGCTGCTGCCGGCGGTGGCCCACGCGGCGACCCCGGACGTTTGGGACGGCAGCACCGCCTCGAGCCTTACGGGCGGCGGAAAGAGCGAGGACGACCCGTACCTCATATCTACGGGCGCGGAGCTTAAGCTGCTGGCGGACAACTCCCGCGCGACGGGGCTTGGCAGCTGCTACGTGAAGCTCACGAACGACATCGTCTTGAACGACGGCACGTTCGACAAGAGCGGCGCGTTCACGAAACGGGGGGCTACGACAACGTCGCAGCCCAACGAATGGCTTCCGATGGGCGAGGCTAGCTGGCACATCGACGGTGACGGCCATTCAATTTCGGGCATGTACATCAAGTGCAACGAAGCGAAGGTTGGCTTGATCGGCAGGATTGCAGGTAGCGGATACATTCGGGACCTTACCATTAAGGACAGCTACGTCGCCTCATCTCAAGCGCCGCAGAGTTACAAAGGTTATATCGGTGTATTCGTAGGACAAAGCAGTAGGACGTCTTTTACCAACTGCGTCGGGGAGAACAATATCGCCGTTACGGATAACTGTTATCTCACCGGCGGTATCGTTGGCTGGTCCTATGGCGGCGACAGTTTCAACGTCGTGCATGTCTCAGGGTCCATTCAGGGCTCGGGAAAACTTGCCGGCATCGCGGGACGCGCGAATCGCGCTACCTTCAAGAACTGCTGGAACGAGATGGGCATCGACAATGCTAGCTCTTACCAATCAATCACCCAAAGCGGCGGCATTGTTGCCCTGGCGGACAGCTCCGAATTCTACAACTGCGCGAACCTGGGGTACCTTCATGGCGGTAGCCGCATCGGCGGCATTGCCGGTGAGGCTCCCGGCAAGATGAAGAACTGCTACACCACAAGCGATATCTCTGGCATCAAAGAGTATGGAAGCCGGAACTATGTGGCGACCCTTGCTGGTATGAATAGCCAGAACGTGGCCGTGCAGGGCTGCTACGCCGAGGACGGTTCGGGCCTTTACGACATCGGTGCAGAAGGCGAGGGCTCATACGTCCCGCACTTCACGGGCAAAGGCAACCTCGGCGGCGGGAGCGATGGGGAACTCCTCGCTGCGCTCAACGAGAACCTCTACAGCATGGATGCTGAACCGAACCTGAACAAGTGGGTGCTGAACAGCGACGGCTATCCGATTCCCACAGGCGAGACGTTCGTTGACGACACGGTGTATTACGACATCTGGCTTGACGGCGTGCGCGTGAGCGAGCGAAACGAAGCCGATATCCTCGGCGACGGGCTCGCGACCTATGATAAGGCCACGAACACTCTCTTCCTGCATGACGGCATTGTTGTGACCGCCGCGTACAATCAAAAACTGCTCTACTCCGAGGGCGACATCAACCTGTGCGTCGACGGCGATGTGAAGTTTCAGTCTTCCCAGAACGTCGGCACGGGCCCGTGCATCATCGACCTGGGTTCTGCGGGCGGAAGTGGCAACCTCAAGATATACGCGCCCGAGGGTACTTCGGCAACCGTTACGGTGACCGGCAAATACGCGGAGTACGGCATCGACGTGTCCTCGCTTACGCTCGAGGGCGACGTCTCGCTGAAGGTCAGCGCCGACAGCGCCTTTGCCTTCTGCAACACGATGACCTTCACCTCGCCGCAGGCGATGCTCGACGCCGTTTCGCGGGGCGACCGTTCTGCGATGCTGAATCCCGTCCAAACCATCAATCTTCCCAGCTCGAATGCCCAAAAGCTCTATGAGGACCAGGGTATGGGCCTCGTGCAGGTAGACGCCTTCACGACGTCTCGCAAGGTGGATGGTTATCCTTATCCGGTTGACCGGATGTACCCCCATATCCGCATCGCCCCTGTGGTGAGCGAGCTTGTGGACAGTCTGCCCGATTCCTTCACCGTCTCGATGACCGATGCCAACGAGGAGAGCAGCCTCGCCGCTTGGGTGCTGGGCGAAATCCGAAAGATCGAGGGCATCACCGAAGATAACAGCTCGGTTGTCGTGAGCGATGTGCAAGCTGCTACTGCGGGTACCTTCGCAAGCCAAGATGGGGAAGCGGGCAGCTTCACGGCGACCGTCACGCTGCAGATGGGCGGCGCCAGCATGACCAAGGTTATCCCCGGCACGATCGAGCCTGCGGCCTATGCGCCTCCCGTCATCACGACGGGAATCAAGGCCGGCACGGTGGATGCGGAAACTGGTCTTTTCGTCGAAGCGACAGATGCGACCTTCACCTGCGGTGATGGGGTCGTCTTCGCGGTCAGCTACGAAGCGGACGGCGTGCCTGTCAAGGACCTTCAGGGTTCCGTCTCGTGCTACGCAGACAAGGGCCTCGCCTGGAGCGAGGCGAACGGCTGCTACCTCACTCCGACCGAGCCCGCCGACTGCTTCACCTTCGAGAAGGCTGCCCGCTACGAGGTGATTTTCAGGTTCCTCGCGACAGAGGAATACGGGGCGCAGGTTGGCAGCATCGACATCGACGTCGTGAGGCGCACCCTCGCGCCCTCGGATTTCACGTTCGCGGCACCAAGTGACCTTGCCTACGACGGGAGCGCTAAGGTTGCAAGCTTCGAGTTCTCAGGTAAACTTTCCTGCGACGGAGCGCAGACCGTAAGCTACCTTAGCGACGGTGTCGCGGTAAGCGAAGCGGTCGATCCGGGCACCTATGCCGTGCAGCTCGACGTTCAGGAGTGCGACAGCTACAATGCCGCCACGCTCACCGATCCGAGCTGGACGTTCACGATCGGCCCCAAGCAGCTGAGTGACCTGGACTTCTCCGATATCACCGTCGTGAAGGTCTACGACGGCACCACGGACGCGGGTATCCTTGAAGGCACTGTCGGCTTCACGGGGAAGTGCGGCGATGACGACGTCTCGATCGTGGCGACCCCCGGCCCTTATGCCGAGGGCGATGTCGACGCTGGCACGGGCAAGACCGTGACGCTCGAGCTTTCCTTGGCGGGAGCCGATGCCAGCAAGTACACGCTTGCATCTTCGAGTGCCACGTTCGATCACGCTAAGATCATCAAGGCGCAGCTTTCTGCATCTTCCTTCGTTGACCCGGCCATTCAGGTCATCTGGCGCGGCGAGGGCTACGGTCCGATCTCCGGCACGCTGACGGCGAACGATTTCTTCGCGGAAGGCGAGGTGCCTGATGGTGCGAAGATCGTGGCGGCCGGCAAGGCAACTTCCGAGACCGTTCTCGACAGTGTGAGCGTTGCCGACGATGGAACGCTCAGCTATTCGAAGGCAGCGAGCTCTGAGAGTGCGTTCAAGACGAGCGGCTACGACGTCGCCATCGAGGCCAAAAACTACAGGGGCTCCGCGCCGCTTACCGTGCGCCAGTTGGCTCGTGCGGGATTCGATGAGGCGTCCTATGTCTCGACCTGGGTTTACGGCGAGGTTGTCGACTTCATGAAGACGCTGGACAACCCTGGGGCGAACTTCAGCTGGACCTGGACAAGCAGCGACCCCGACGTGCTCGCGGTTGTCGGTCAGTTCGATTCGGGTGGCAACTCGACCGTGGCGTTCAAGGCGAACGGGGAAGGGCATGCACGCATCGACGTGACGTATCTGTCCGATACCGTGGGCGGGACGACCGAGCCTGCGACGTCCGATGACGCCAATGCCGCCATCAGCGGCAACGTTGTCAAGCGCTCCCTCGAGCCTCAGCCCAGCAGCGCGAGGATCACGATCGGCGATGCGCTCCCCGATATTGCCGTGACCTATCTCGATTTCGTTCGCGATGGCAAGGTATACTCCGCTTTCGCTGACGGCGATTCGGCGGATGAGGTGCTCGAGAACGCTTATGACTACCAGTTGATCGACGCCGACGGCAACGTGGTGAGCGCCGAAGAGGCGTGCAACAAGGCAGGAGCCTACCGAATCGTCCCGATTGCCAAGATCAGAGTGGACGAGAACAACTGGGGCAGCAAGTACGAGCTTATCGGCGGAGCCGAAGGCGCGCTCGAGGTGTTCTACCCGCCTGCGCCGCATTTCACCGACGTTGACTACAACTCCTGGTACGCGCCCGGCGTGGAGTTCGTCGCGAGCCGCGGCCTTATGACGGGGTACGAGGGCACCACGGTCTTCGGCGTTGGCAATGCGCTCACCCGCGGCGAGCTCGCCACGATCCTC
>NZ_DBFSAP010000057.1:0-56273 GCF_048412355.1 Ellagibacter sp. | reverse complement strand
AAGATTCTTCTGGTGAATGGGCCGAACTTGGATATGCTGGGCGTTCGCGAACCTGCGGTATATGGCAGCAATACGCTTGTTGACCTCGAAAAACTTGTGGTCGATTACGGTGCTTCCAAGGGCGTCTCCGTTGAGTGCTATCAATCGAACCATGAGGGCTGCCTCATCGATAAGATCCACGAGGCGCATACGGCCTACGATGGTATCGTCTACAACCCCGGCGCCCACACGCACTATTCCTACGCGCTGCGCGACGCGGTGGGCGGCATCGACACGCCCTGCGTTGAGGTGCATATCTCCGACGTCGATGCGCGCGAGGCGTTCCGCCATATCTCGGTCATCGCGCCGGCGTGCGTGGCGCAGGTGAAGGGGCGTGGGTTCAAAGGCTATTGCGACGCCATCGATATCCTGCTTGAGGGTCCGCGCGAGCGGCTTGGGGAAGGGTTCGAAGAGCGCTATCCTACGGGTGAGGTTATCGCCGCGTCGTTAAAATAGGGAACAAACGATGAAGGGCGCCTTTGCGGGCGTCTCTTTTTATTGGAGGCTTTGCATTATGGGAAACATAAGCTTGAACAGGATAAACAAGCTTCGTGAAGCGTGCGCCGACGCGGAGATCGACGCATTTTTCGTACGCGAGACGTCGAACGTCCAGTGGCTTTCGGCTTTCGACGGCGTGTTCGACGAGGAGGGCGCGCATGCGATGCTCGTCACGCCCGACGGTGCGACGCTGCATACTGACTCGCGCTATTCCGAAGCTTGCAAGAAAGCGGCAGGCATTCATGGCGGTGTGGTGGAGGTGAACGACGAGCGTGTTTCGCATGCGAAGTTCGCAGCGGCCGCACTCGGCGGTGAGTGCAAATCCGCGGGAAGCAAATCGTGCTCGCTCGGTGTCGAGGACTCGATCGCGCTTTCGGGCTTCCGCTCGCTCGAGCGCGCTTTCTCCGAATCGCATTCCGATGTGCAGCTGCGCGAGACGTCGAACTTCATCGTGGGTCTTCGAGGTGTGAAGGATGCGGACGAGATTGCTCGTATGAAGGCGGCGCAAGCCATCACTGACGCGGCGTTTTCCCATATCATCACTTTCATGAAGCCTGGTATGACCGAGCGCGAGGTGCAGATTGAGCTGGAAGATTTCATGGTTCGTCATGGGGCCGAGGGCCTGGCGTTCCCTTCGATCGTGGCGTGCGGTGCGAACGGTGCAAGTCCCCATTCTGTCCCAGGTGCTGCGAAGCTCGAAGCGGGGCAGTGCGTTGTCATGGACTTTGGCGCACGGGCGCAGGGGTATTGCTCCGACATGACGCGCACGGTGTTCCTCGGCGAGCCGTCGGAGCGCCTTCGCGCGGGCTATGCGGCGATCCGCGATGCAAATGAGCAGGTGGAGGCTGTGCTTCGTCCAGGAATGACGGGCAAGGAAGCGCACGAGCTGGCAGAGCACGTGCTTGCCGAGCACGGCTTCGCGGGCAAGATGGGCCACAGCTTGGGGCATGGTGTCGGGATTGACATCCACGAGGAGCCGCTGCTTTCGCCTCGCAACGGTGCGCCGCTCGCGCTCGGCAACGTCGTCACGGTGGAGCCTGGTGTCTATCTGGCAGGCGACTTCGGCATGCGTCTGGAAGATTTCGGCGTGATCACCGAAAACGGCTACGAGGTGTTCACCCAATCAACGCACGAGATGATCGTGCTGTAAGGCTGATTCTGCCGCGCGTCTTTGGCACACGCGCCGTTACCACAGCTGCCACATAACAAGAAAGCCCGACAGTGTTCAAGCTGTCGGGCTTTCTAGAAAATACGTTCGCTTGCTTTAAGCTACATGCGCTTGATGAAGCGGCCGTCGCGGGTGTCCACCTGCAGGACGTCGCCGATGTTCACGAACATCGGGACCTGGATGGTGGCGCCGGTCTCGAGCGTTGCGGGCTTGGTGGAACCCTGCACTGTGTCGCCCTTGAAGCCCGGCTCGGTCTCGGTCACTTCGAGCTCGACGAACATCTGAGGCTCGATGGAGATGAGCTCCTCGCCAGCGTACAGCAGGCTGACCTCGTCGTTTTCCTTGAGCCACTTGGCCTGATCGCCCACGGTCTCCGCGGAGATGGGCATCTGCTCGAAGGTGACGGGGTCCATGAAGTTGAAGTCGGCGCCGTCGTTGTAGAGGTACTGCATCTTCTTGGTCTCCAGGCGCACGGAGTCGAACTTCGTGCCGGAGTTGAAGGTGTAGTCGACCACGCGGCCGGTCTTGATGTCGCGAAGCTTGGTGCGCACGAATGCGCCGCCCTTGCCCGGCTTCACGTGCTGGAATTCAGCGATCGTCCAAAGCTTGTTGTTGTACTCGATGCACATGCCGTTCTTGAAATCGGCGGTAGAGATTGCCATCTTTGCCAGTTCCTCCCACTATACTTTGCACACACGGCCGCAGAGCGCGAACCGCGCGCGTTGGCTCTAACCGCCCCATTATACTCGCGCGCCACTGTGCTCCTGCGAAAATCAGCTCACCTGCAGAAAAATCAAACAGTGGGTTGGCATTAGCTGGCGTGGGGCGTTGGCGCGAAGGCTGCACCCCACGCCAGCTTGCGCATGGTGTGTGCCAGCGAGAGTTCGACGGGGAGCCGTTACGAGGTTGCTGCAAGCGAGGTGGTGAGCTCAGCGTCCCGAAATCGCCGAGCTGCATGGCGCAGGCTGGCGCGCTCGCGCTCGCGGCTTGACGTGCGCCGGCGAGCGTATGGGCAGCGCGACACTACCTCGCGGGTTCCTGGGAGTCCCTTACGATTTCGTCGTAGCCTTTGAGCGCGGCGAATGGCATGAACTGTCTGCCTCGATCGTCGCCGGGGACGGCAGTGTGGACGCCCTCCTCGGCTACCCTTCGTGCGATGTCGTCGAGTACGCGTTTGCGATAGGCGCGCTCATCGGCGGATATGCCGGCCCAGATATTGGGCGAGGGAATTCCCGCCGCTTGGATTGCTGCTTGGAGCGCCGCCCGTCTTGCCGTCTGGCCCGCCGCCTGGCTTGTCGCTCGCATCGCCGACTCGCGCGTCGCCCGACCTGACGTCCTGTTCTCGTCCCGACTTGTCGATCCGCTTACCGCCCAGCTCTCTGCCCGACGCTCGTCGCTCGAAGTCGCTCTCATCATGCGCGATGGCCTCCAATCTGCAGGTTCCTCTCCCGTGCGTTGGCCTCGGGAAGTAGACTCGTGCCCGCGAGTACCGCGTTCTTTCCAAACCGCTCCCGTACGGCCACCATCGTCTGGGCAAGGGCGGCCTCTCTGGCTTCTTTTCCCTGTTCACCAAAGAGAGATGGCTGCACGCTGTCCTTCTCGACGAGATCTTCGAGCGAGATGTTCACGCGCCTTATGGCGAGCGAGGGGCTGACGTGCTCCTCATAGAGCGCGAGCAGTGCGCTTCTCACCTGCGATGCGGAGTCGGTCGGCTGCGGAAGCTTCGCGCTGCCGCCCGCACCCATGAAAGGCGCCCGTCCGCCGCCCCACGCGTGATGGTTGAAGTTCGACGCCGAGTAGCCGACGTAGAGGCCGACGCCCGTTGCGGCGAGCCCCTTCTCGGTGAGCTCCAGACACGACGCGAGCGTCATCTCGCGGATGAGCGTCCGCGCCTCGCTGAAGCCGTAGTCGCGCATGAGCACCTGCCCGTTCGAGATGGAATGTCCGCGCCGCTTGTAGTTCCTGGCCTGGGAAATCGTGCAAGGTTCCTGTCCCCATGCGTGGTCGAGCAGGAACAGCCCGTTCTTACCGAACTCCTTCACGATCGATTTTTGCGGCAGGGCGCATATGCCCGCGAGGTCGAAGACGCCGCGCCGCTCGAGCCGTCGCGCGATGCCGGGGCCGATTCCCCAGATGTCGGTGATGGGGCGGTGGAACCAAATCTCGCGCTTCCACGAGTCGTCGTCGAGCACGCCGATGCCGTCGGGGGCGTGCTTGGCGCACACGTCGAGCGCCACCTTCGCCATGAGGAGGTTCGGGCCGATGCCCGCCGTGGCTGTGACGCCGGCGCACTCGAAGGCCGCATTCATGAGCATCTTTGCGAATGATTTCGCGTCCATGCCGTAGAGCTTCAGGTACGGTGTTGCGTCGATAAACGACTCGTCGATCGAGTACACGTGCATGTCATCGGGGGAGACATAGCGTTGATAGGCGCCTACGATGTTGGCGGACACCTCCATGTAGCGGCTCATACGCGGCATGGCGCAGGTGAACTCGATGCCATCGGGGATGTCGCCGAGGCGGCAGCGGTTCTTCACACCCCGTGCCTTCAAGGCGGGCGTGATGGCAAGGCAGATGGTGTTGGCGCTGCGGGTGGGGTCGGCTACCACGAGGTTTGTGGTGAAGGGGTCAAGCCCGCGGTCGGCGCATTCGACCGATGCGTAGAATGACTTCAAGTCGATGCACAAATAGGTTCTTTCCTCGCTCTTCGAACTGCCGTCCAAGGCGCCTCCTTCAATCTCCATAGTCTGTTCGCTGTTAAATTTCGAACCCATGTTCGATAATAACAGACTATGCAAGAGGATTGGGTGAAAGATGGGGAAGGGCGGCGACGGCGGGCGCATAAGCGCTATGTCGACGTGTTCATGCGCCTTACCGATGAGGGGAGATTCGATCCTCTTATCGTCATGTGGCCTGATGGGCGAGCGTTTCCAATTTCCGAAGTGCTCGACCGGGGGAGCTTCGGCCCTGCGTATCGCGGCGTGTCGACCGCGCGTTATCGGGTGCGCGTCGGGAGCCATGTGACCAATCTTTTCCTCGAGCGGCACGTGTTCGACGCGACGCTTGGTAAGCCGCCCGTCGTGCGATGGTGGGTGGAGGCGTACGGGTGAGGACGCTTGTTATCCCGCCCAGGCGCGGATGCGGTAGCGCACGCCGAGCTTTTCGCAGATGGCGCGGCACTTCTCCTCGTCCTCGTGCGAGATGGTGGTCTCGACGGTGGTCATGACCACGTTGGGCACGTAGCGCTTGACCTCACGCGCGAAATCCACTACGGCGTCGAACGACTTCTCACCGAACGAGCTACGCACGATCTCCTGGTACGTTTTCGCGTCGGGAGCGTTCAGGCTGATAGACACCGTATCGATGATTCCCTCAAACTCCGGCGCGATGTCTCGTCCGCAGATGAGCGACCCCAAGCCGTTGGTGTTCACGCGCGTGGGCAGCCCGAACGTCTCCTTCACGTAGTGCGCGACGCGCATGAGCATGTCCCATGCCTCGGTTGGCTCGCCGAAGCCGCAGAACACGACTTCGGCGAACTGGCTCATGTCGAATGCATCGAACGCTGCGACTGCCTCCTCGTATGTCGGCTCGTGCGAAAGCCAGAGGCTCTCCGCCTCGCCGACGCTGTCGGAAAGTCCGCGCACGCAGAAGGTGCACGCGCATGAGCAGCGGTTAGTCAGGTTCACGTACAGCCCATGGTGCACGCGGTAGAGAATCGTCATGTCCTTGTTCACGGTGGTGCTTCTTTCGGACGCTCTTGTTGTTCCCGCCTACTCTAGCGCAACCACCCTTTGGGAGTAGGGGAAAGTCGCGAGAGGCCTGCTTCCGCGCGGTGAGGAAGGCTGTCGACAGCTAAATTATCAAGTCTTGTCCGAAAGGGAACGAGAAGCTTGTCGGGGTGGCGGCGGGCACATTGTCGACGCGCCGGCCAGCTCCATATCTGTGCGCAAATTTGCAATCGACCGCGAGGCGCGTTCCCTGTTGCGGGGAATGGCGACAATCATTGTGAAGTTGAGCTGGACGGCTGGCAACAAGATTGATGAATAAAAAACGCCGGCAGCCCAACGGTTGCCGGCGTTTGTGACTGAGTCGTTGGGTGACGCTTTCTGGAATCACCCTCATATGAGGCGGCTCCCCTTACGCCTTTGCGCCAGAAGCGGCCTTCTTCGGGGAGGGCGCTTCTTCCTTGGCATCGCCCGCGGTGCGAGCGAGAATGTTCGCGTAAATCGCGCCGGAGATGTTATGCCACACGCTGAACACAGCGCCAGGCACGGCGGCAAGCGGCATGGTGGCGAAGTGCATGGTCGCGAGCGAAGTTGCAAGACCGGAATTCTGCATGCCAACCTCGATGGACAAGGTGCGCATCTGCGCCTTTGACAGGCCGAGGACGCGGCCAACCCCATAGCCGAGCGCATAACCGCACACGTTGTGCAGCATGACGACCACGATGATCAGCCAGCCGACCGTCATGAGCTTCGCGGCGTTAGCGGACACGACTGCCATGATGATGAGGGAAATCGCGATAACGGACACGAGCGGGAGCACCTTCGAGCAGGCTTGCGCGACCTTGGAGGCCACGGCGTTGATAACGAAGCCCAAGGCGATCGGCACGAGCACGACCTGGACGATGGACATGAGCATGCTCACGTAGGACACATCGACCGCCTGGCCGGCGAGCAACAGCACGAGTGCCGGGGTGACGACAGGCGCCATGATGGTCGTGCACGCGGTCATGCCGACGGAAAGCGCGACGTCGCCCTTGGACAGGTACGTCATGACGTTGGAGGACGTACCGCCTGGGCAGCAGCCGACGAGCATGACGCCCACAGCGAGCTCGGTGGGCAGCTGGAAGACCAGGCAGAGCACCCACGCGATGAGCGGCATGATGATGAATTGCGACAGGATACCGGTGATCACAGCCTTCGGCTTGGTGAACACCACTTTAAAGTCGGAGAGCTTGAGCGTCATGCCCATGCCGAACATAACGATGCCGAGGAGAGGGTTCACCCAGCTTGTAGGTAGGATCGCATGAACCGGTTCGGGGAGAGCCATCGCGATAATGGCGACCAGCAGTGCAATGATGGCCATCCATTTGCCGGCGAAGTCGCTGATTTTCTCAAGTACCTTCATTTCCAAACCTTTCCTGCGGAAACAAACGAGCCGCACCCGGTTGGGATGCGGCTCGAAACTAGGACAAGGCGGTAGTGTAGTGGTTTGTTGCCTATTTGTTAACTAGGAATTTGGAAAAACTACCCTATTTATTCAATCGGATTTCGCGAAAAGCCCCGCTAGCAGCTTGGGAGCTTCCAACGGGGCTTTGACAGAGATGCCGTTCGCTACTCCCCGATCATCTCGGAAAGGGTGCGCCAACCTAGTTCGGCGCACTTCACACGGGCGGGCATGCGGGAGATGCTCTCGAGCTCGGCCGCCTCGTCGAGGTCCTCGCGCTCGTCCTCGGTGAGCTCTTCGCCCTTCACCATCTTCAGGAACAGCCCGCACAAACGGCGCGCCTCCTCGACGGTCTCGCCCGTCACGAGATCGGCCATCATGTCGGCGGAAGCTTGTGACACGGCGCATCCATGGCCCGTGAACGCGGCCTCCTCGATCACGCCGTTTTCCACGCGCAGCTTCAAGACCAGCTCATCGCCGCAGCTGGGGTTCACGCCCTCGTGCTCGTCGGTGGCGTTTTCCAGGTCGTATTTGTAATCCGGGTGCGCATTGTGCTCCATGAGCGCCGCGGTGTAGATGTTACCCATTGAAAGTACTCCAAACGTTCTTCAGGCCGGCGATCAGCTTGTCCACGTCGCCCTTGTCGTTGTAGAAGGCGAGGCTCGCGCGGCAGCATGCCAGATTCTCCACGCCAAGCCAGGTGAGCAGGGGCTGTGCGCAGTGATGACCTGCACGGATGGCCACCTGGTCCATGTCGAGGATGCTCGCCACGTCGTGCGGGTGAATGCCGCGCACGTTGAAGCTGATGACCCCATGGTGATCTTCGGGGCGCGGGCTGCCGATGATGTCGATGTAGGGCAGCTGTGCCATTTCCTCCATGCAGTATTTCACGAGCGCCTTTTCGCGAGCGCCGATCACGTCGAGCCCGACCGACTCAACGTATGCGATCGCTGCGGCCGTGGCGTAGATTCCCGCCGCGTCCTGCGTGCCGGCCTCGAACTTCTCGGGGACGGGTGCCCAGGTGGCGTCCTGCTCGGTGACGGAATCGATCATCTCGCCGCCGGTCAGGAAAGGCGGCATAGCGCGCAACAGCTCGTCTTTGCCCCACAGCACGCCCATGCCGAAGGGGCCGAAGATCTTGTGGGCGGAAAGCGCGAAGAAGTCGGCGCCAAGCTCTTCCACGTTCACGGGAATGTGCGGCGTGGACTGCGCGCCGTCGATGACGAAGTAGCCGCCCTGCTCATGGACGCGACGTCCCAGCTCGGCAACGGGGTTTTCCACGCCGAGCACGTTGGAGACATGCACGACGGAGAGGATCTTCGTCTTCGGTCCGATCTTTTTGTCCATCTCCTCCGGCTGGATGATGCCGTTCTCGTCGGGGTAGAGGTAGACGAGCTTCGCGCCTGCGTCGCGGCACGCCTGCTGCCAGGGGATGAGGTTCGAATGGTGCTCCATGATGGTGATGCACACCTCGTCGCCAGGCTTGAGCACGGTGGGGGCGAAGGCCTTCGCCACGATGTTGAGCGATTCGGACGCGTTGCGCGTGAGCACGATGTCGTGCCAGTCGGGCGCGCCGATGAACTTGGCGACGCGATGGCGCGCCACCTCGATGGCCTCGGTGGCCTCGACCGATAGGCGGTACAGGCCGCGAAGCGCGTTCGCGTTCATCTCCTCGTAGAAGCGGCGCTGCGCATCGAGCACGGTCTTGGGTCGCTGCGCAGTGGCGGCGCTGTCCAAAAACGCCAGGTCAGGATGGTTCGCCAGAAGCGGGAAGTCGCGCTTGTAGGGGTTCTCCGCGATGTTGGCGGCGCATACGATGTCGCTCGCCGTGGCGGAGGTTGCGGCTGCGTGCGCCGCGTCGGCGATCGCGCATGCGGTGGTGTCGCTGGCTGCTTGCTCGGCGGCGCGTGCGATAAGGGAATCGGTCTGGCTCATGTTACATCGCCTCTTCGTCTGCGCCCACGAGCTCGAAGGGCACGTTCAGTTCTGCGGCAAGGCGCGCAACCGAGGCACGCACTTGGGCGTCCGGCGCGTTGATGGCCGCTTCCTCAAGGGTTGCGTTCGCGAACAGCCGCTCGGCAGCTTCCTGGGAAATGCCGCGTGTCATCAGGTAGTTCATCTGCTCGGGACGCACGTGGCCGATCGTGGCCCCGTGGTTGCCCGCCACGTCGTCCTCGTCGCACAGGATGGTGGGGATGGTCTTGTTGACCACTTTCTCGTCGGCGAGGAGCACCGTCTCGCGCTCGGTGCCTTCCGCGCCCTTGCAGCCGTGCACCAAATCGATCGTGCCGCGCAGCACCTTGCGGGACCTGTCGGCCAAAACGCCGTTGGCGTCGAGGTTGCAGGTGGTCTTCTTGCCGCGATGCCGCACGATATAGTTGAAATCGCGGCGCTCGTCGCCGTGTCCCAGGTAGCGCGTGCGGATGGTGGCGTCTGCACGGTCTCCACGCAGGTCGCAGGCGAGTCCGGTGTAGGACTGCCCAGCGCCGAGCACGCGGTGGTCGACCTGGATGCGCGCATCCTCGCAGGCGATGTATCCCTCGCCGTCGAGGGCGATCCAGCCTTGCCCGAGCGTGTGGATGGTCGCCACGTTCACCCGTGCGTTCTTGCCGGCGAACACGCGGGCGTACAGGCCGATGATGCCTGCGCCGGCGTCGGGGGAGTCGAACGCGACGTTGAGCGTGATGGTGGAGTTCTCCGCCGCCACGATGTCGACGCAGGCCACGTTCGCCTTGCCGTTGATGCCGTTGATGCGGATGGTGGCGCGCTCCGTGGTGCCCGCCTTGGTGGCAAGCACGATGCGGCCCTCACGGGCTCCGCCGACTTCCTCCAGATAGGCTGTGGCCTCATCGCCCAAGGCGCACTCGAAGGTGCCGGCGATGCTCTGCGCCATCTCTTCCTCCACGGCGCGCTTCTCGAACACGGAGAGCGCGGGGATGTCCAGGTCGTGAGGGTCGACGTCGGGACGGACCGCCTGCAGGATGGCACGCGAATCGGGCGCGGCCTTCGCGTTCGCAGCGTCGAGCTCGGCCTGGGCGGCTGCCACCGCCGTATCGAAGGCGTCCTGCGCGCCGAGGAGCGCCTCGTCGGCCTCGACCACGGCAGATCGCGCGGCCAGAAGCCCTTCGGGCACGTCGACGGTCGTCTCGTTCATATACAGCTGATGCCACGTCGCTGCGGGCATCGCGTTCACGTGATTCAAAGTGAGGGCGCTCATTATCCAATCGCCCCTTCCATTTCAAGCTTGATGAGGTTGTTCATTTCCACGGCGTATTCGAGGGGGAGCTCCTTCGAGACCGGGTCGGCGAAGCCGTTCACGATCATCGTGCGTGCCTCTTCCTCGGGAATGCCGCGGCTCATCAGGTAGAACACCTTGTCGTCGCCGATGCGGCCGATGGTCGCCTCGTGGCCCACGTCGACATGCTTGCAGCGGATGTCCATCGCGGGGATGGTGTCGGAGCGGCTGTGGTTGTCCAGCATAAGCGACTGGCACGACACGCTCGCGACCGAGTTCTCCGCGGCGGGGGTCGCCACGACCGAGCTGCGGAACGTCGACACGCCGCCGCCCTTCGAGATCGACTTCGTCTCGATGGCCGCCGTCGTCTCAGGCGCCGCCAGGACGACCTTGCAGCCGGTGTCGAGGTTTTGGCCGGTGCCTGCGAAGGTGATGCCGGTGAAGGTGCAGCGCGACTTGCGCCCCTTCAGAATCGACATCGGGTACAGGTAGCCCACGTGGCTGCCGAAGGAGCCGGAAACCCACTCGATCTGGCCGCCCTCGTCGCACACCGCGCGCTTGGTGTTCAGGTTGTACATGTTCTTCGACCAGTTCTCGATGGTCGAATAGCGCAGCTTGGCGTTCTTGCCCACGAACAGCTCGACCGCGCCCGCGTGCAGGTTTGCCACGTTGTACTTAGGTGCCGAACAGCCCTCGATGAAGTGCAGGTCAGCGCCGTCTTCCACGATGATAAGCGTGTGCTCGAACTGGCCCGCGCCCTTCGCGTTCAGGCGGAAGTAGCTTTGCAGCGGGAAGTCGAGCTTGGTGTCCTTCGGGACGTACACGAAGCTGCCGCCCGACCACACCGCGCCGTGGAGCGCTGCGAACTTATGGTCGGTCGGGGGGATGAGCGTCATGAACTTGTCGTGGATGAGCTCTTCCCACTTCGGGTCGTGCAGCGCCTCCTCGATACCCGAGTACACGATGCCCATGCGCGACGCGGTGTCCTGCATGTTGTGGTACACGAGCTCGGAGTCGTACTGCGCGCCGACGCCGGCCAGGTAGCTGCGCTCGGCCTCGGGGATGCCCAGGCGGTTGAAGGTGTTCTTCACGTCGTCGGGCAGGGAGTCCCAATCGCTTTTCTGGTCGGTGTTGGGCTTGACGTAGGTCACGATGTGGTCCATGTCCAGCCCGGCGATGGAGGGGCCCCAATCAGGGGTTCTGCTCTCGTGGTAAATCTCGAGCGACTTCAAGCGATGCTCGAGCATCCAAGAGGGCTCGTCCTTTTTCGCCGAGATCTCGCGCACGATTTCGGGAGTGAGGCCGGCGTCGAGTTTTTCCGCCGCCTCCTCGCCGTATGAGAAGTCGTAGAGGCTGCGGTCGATGTCCGCGACCTCGGTGCGTTGCTTTGCCATGGTTTGGGCCCCCTTACGCGTCGGCTTCGGGGGTTGCGGCCTGCTCGAAGCGCTCGAAGCCGTGCGCGTCGATGTCGGCGATGAGCTCGGCATCGTCCTCGTGCACCAGATGCCCCTTCACCATGACGTGCACGCGATCGACGTCGACGTGCTCCAAGATGCGGGTATTGTGCGTGATGATGATGAGCGTGCCGTCGCAGGTCTTGCGATATTCCTGGATGCCGCGGGACACGACGCCGAGCGCGTCGACGTCGAGGCCGGAGTCGGTCTCGTCCAAGATGGCCAGCTTCGGCTTGAGAAGCAGAAGCTGCAGCATCTCGAGCTTCTTCTTCTCGCCGCCGGAAAAGCCCACGCCCAGCTCGCGATCGAGATACGCCGTGTCGAAGTCGAGGCTTTTCGCCAGTTCGCGCACGTGCTTGCGGAATTCCTTGCCCTTCATCTTGAAGCCCTCGCGGCCCTCGACGGTGGCGCGCAGGAAGCTCGACAGCGGCACGCCGGGAATCTCGACCGGCGCCTGGAAGCTCAAGAAAAGGCCCGCGCGCGAGCGCTTATCGGGGGAAAGATCCGTAATATCTTGCCCGTCGAAGGTCACGGTGCCCGAAGTTACGCTATACTCAGAATCGCCCATGATTACGTGGCCGAGCGTCGATTTGCCGGCGCCGTTCGGGCCCATCATGACGTGAGTCTCGTGTGCACCGATCGCAAGGTCGATGTCGTGGAGGATGGGTTTGTCGCCTACCGAGGCCGACAGCCCCTGCAGTTTCAGCAGCGGGCTCGTTGCAGTGGTTTCCATGAAATATGCCCCTCTCGTCTGTGCATAATCCTATGAATTTTCTAGGAATAAAATACCGCGACGCGCTAAAATGTCAAGTAATAGATTTCTTTCGCGCTAGAATAAGTATGCGAAATCGAGTCGGCCGCACCCGGGCTTTTCCGAGGGCGAACCGTATCACGAGGGGGAAGTGAGGATAAACGATGCTGGTAACTACGAAGGGGCGCTACGCGATGCGCCTCATGATCCGCATTGCCCAGCAAGGCCCCGACGGGAAGGTTCCCCTGCGCAAAGTGGCCGAAGAGGAAGACATCTCGCTGAAATACCTCGAGCAGGTGGTTCGTCCGCTCATGGCCGCGGGGCTTGTGCGCAGCGTGAGGGGCAAAGGCGGCGGCTACGCGCTTGCCCGCGAGGCGTCCGAAATCCGCGCAGGCGACGTGCTGCGCGCGGCCGAGGGCTCCACGGTGCCCGTGGCGTGCAACGCGCTCGAGGACGACGTGATCGGCTGCCCGCGCAAGGGAGAGTGTACGACGGTGCGTTTCTGGGCGGGGCTTGACCAGGTGATCGAGGAATACGTCGACTCGGCCACGCTTGCTGACTTCCTGGAGTACGCGCCCGAGCCCGGCATGGCCATCGAGGGCTGCTAACGTTTTCTTCCCGCGCCTGCGGGGTCTATCGCGCGGGCCGCGCGGGCTGAGAGATGACGTGGCGGTATGCTTATTCTCGACGCCGCGCAGGGGGATGGCGTCGCCCGGTGCCGCAAGTCTTGTGATGCGCGCTTTCCCCAAACCTGGTAAAGTTCGCGCATGGAAGACATTCTGTGCGACATATCGGCGTTTCGCTTTCATCGAACCCCTCCGCAGGTTCTAATGCTGTGCCCTCCTTACCCCGACAGGGCGACCGATAACAATCGTGCAGGCTTCAGGAGCCATATACTCACCCATGAGATACTCGGTATCCCCGTCCATCTTTTAGCTACTGATCGCAAACGCCGACTGAACAACGTGAGCACGGTGTCGCACCTCGTTACAAACGAGTTGCCATTTGGGTGCATACAGCAAACAGACCTCGGTATTTCAACGGCAAGTCCTCTCTACTCACTATTTAATCTTGCCTCACATGTCGACGAAAACCATCTTGTTATGGCGATGTACGAATTCTGCGGCACGTTTTCGGTATTTCGGCCGAGCCCAGTTGTTGAAGCGCTTCTCGAAAGCATCGACTCTTCCGAGCTGCTTCCCCGGTCATTCGGGTGGCGGCGAGTCAAAAGTTCTTCGGGGAGAAAGACCGACCTTTGGAGACGCGAACCCCTTATCGAGCTGGGCGAATTGGGACAGTTCGCCGACGCCATGAAAAGCGAACGCGGCGGGCGGCGCTTCGCGCGCGCCGCGAAACGCGTGACCGGGGTTACCGCTTCGCCGTTTGAGGTCCAAGCTTCGATGCTCTTCTCGACGCAAAGATGCAAGGGCGGCGAGGGCTTTTCGGGACTCGCCAACAACGAGCGAATTCCGCTTTCGGCAAGCGCAAGGCGCATCTATGGGAAATCGACGTGCTATGCCGACCTGCTGTTCGACGTTCCCAACGGCGCAAGCCCGCTTATCGTCGAATGCCAGGGAAAAGTGGTCCACGACGACTACGATTCGGCGATTTCGGACTCCGACAGGACGACCGCGCTTCAACAAATGGGTTTTACTGTCATGCCGCTTACTTATCGGCAGATATCCGATCAGGCAAACTTTGATACGGTGCGCAGGATGGTTGCAAGGCAAATCGGAGTCGCGTATCGAAGCAAAAGCCCCAAAGAGATTCGCTGCGAGATCGACCTGAGGCGCAACATCTTTATCGATTGGACAACTCTCGGGCGCTAAATTGTGCGCTTTTACTGCATCTGGGCGTTCCTATGCATAAATATGCGCGAAGTGCGTACCTTACTAGCGTGTAAGCTAGTCTGTTGATTTCAGCGATGTGAAATAGCCCAGTTCGTCAGAGTGAAGTCTCTTGGTTTAATGAGAGGGTGCTTCCAAGGGTACGCACTTCGCGCATAATTGCGCACGCGCCCCGAGGCAACGACGTCTCCAGGTTGCTTGTGGCTATGGCGGGAGAGGGGAAGGGCAACTTTGCAAGGTGCTCGCCGGTTCTTGTCCTTTGAAAGTTATGCCACACTTGTGGAATTGACTATCTGTACGCTTGTGCGGGGCTGATTCCCCTATACAATGCAGAAAACGCGCTTTCCCTCGGGAGAGCTGCGCCATAACGCCGCCAATCAAACGCAATCTCAACCATAGAAGGAGGGGCGGGCTTGAAAAACGTGTTGCGCGTTCTCAAACGCGATTTCCTTCGCATTCTGAAAGCACCGGCGTCGATCGTCGTCGTGCTCGCGCTCATCGTCTTGCCTTCCCTTTACACGTGGTTCAACGTCGTCGGTTTTTGGGACCCTTACGGCAACACCGGCAATCTGCGCGTCTGCGTGGTGAACGAGGACGAGGGGTCGTCGAGCGATCTTACGGGTGAGATTAACCTTGGCGACATGGTCGTCGAGCAATTGCACGACAACGACCAGCTCGGGTGGGATTTCGTCGATTACGACACCGCCATGGAGGCCGTGAAATCGGGGCATGCCTACGCGGCATTCGTGCTGCCGCGCGACTTCTCAGCCGACCTGCTCACGCTGCTCTCCGGCGACTTCCAGCAGCCTCAGCTTGAATACTACGTGAACGAGAAGATGAACCCTGTGTCGCCGAAGATCACCGACACGGGCGCGAACACGCTCGACACCACGATCAACTCCACGTTCGTCGCTACCGTCGCGAAAACGGTCACCGACGCGCTTGGCGAGGAAATCGCCCTCGCGCAGGGCAAGATCGACGATGCGCACACGAACGCCCTCGCCGGGGTCGACAAGGCGCAACAGTCTATCTCCGGCGCCCGCGATTCCGTCCAGGGGCTTCGCGACGCGGCCGACCAGTCGCAGACGAAGGTGGCCGACGCTGCCTCGCTGCTCTCCGATGCGGACGAGGTGCTCGGCGATCTGAGCGGCCAGATGCTCATCGTTCAGTCGCTCATGGGCACCACGCAAACGGACGTCTCGAAGCTGACGTCGGGCCTTATGGGCGCGATGGACTCGGGGTCGATCTTCCTTTCCCAATCGGCCGCCAAGGTGAACACGGCCATCGGCGGCGCTGCGTCCTCCGTGACCGAGGCGCAGGGGCGCGTCGATGGTGCGATCGCCCAGGGCAACGCCATGGTGTCGGCGAGCCAGGCGGTTGTGGCACAGATGGAGGCGCTCGTTGCCCAGATGGACGACAACGATCCCAACAAGGCGAGCCTCGAGAAGGTGATCGAGCGGCTGAAGCAGTCGAACACGAACGCCTCGCAGTCGCTCTCTGAGCTCTCCGACATGAGCGCCGACATGGGCCGCGTGGCCGAGTCGGTCTCTTCGGCGTCCGACTCGGTGAACACCGCCGTGCAAACTACCATCTCGAACGCGGACTCCTATCGTGAGACGCTCTCTTCCGACACGTTCCCCGCCATCAACGCGGGCGTGGGGAACTTGAACGTCGCGGTGGGGAATCTTGCTGCGGCAGCATCGGCGCAACGTGTGCTCGTCGACCAGGCGATTTCGCTCACGGGCCAGCTTTCCGAGACGCTCACGACGGCGAGAAGCGCGCTTGACCAGACCGATGGCGTGCTTGCCGACTTGCAGACGAGCATCGACACAGTGAAGACCGACCTCGTGGCGCTGAAGACCTCGACGGCGATCACCGATTTCTTCGGCGACGGCACGACGATCGACGCCGAGAAGGTGGCGAGCTTCATGCAGTCGCCGACTGAGGTGAAGACCGAGTACCTCTTCCCCCTGAACGCGTACGGCTCGGGCATGGCGCCACTGTTCATCAACATGTCGCTGTGGATTGGCGTGTTCATGCTCATGGTGATCATGCGCATCGAGGTGGACGACGAGGGCATCGAGAATCTCACGGCCGCTCAGCGCTACATCGCGCGCTACCTGTTCTTCGGGGGGATGGTGTCGCTGCAGGCAATCGTGTGCTGCGTCGGGTGCCTCGCCATCGGCGTGCAATGCGAGTCGGTGGCGCTGTTCCTCCTGACGGCGGTGCTCGCATCGCTTACGTACCTGGCTATCCAGCTTACCCTGTCGACCACCTTGCAGCATATCGGCAAGGGCATCTGCGTCATCTTGATATTCGTGCAGATTCCGGGCGCGACGGGTTTGTACCCCATCGAGATGACGTCGCCGTTCTTCCAGTTCATCTACCCGTTCTTCCCGTTCACTTACGGCATCAACGCCCTGCGTGAGACGATTGCCGGGTTCTACGGCCTTGAATGGGGATCGTTTATGGCTCACTTGGGGCTCTTCTTCGCGATCTTCCTGGCGATCGGGCTGGCGCTGAGGCCGTACTTCTCGAACCTTATCCGTATGTTCGCGCGCGAGATCGAGCGCTCCGATATCATCAACGGCGAAGAGGTGCACCTGCCCGAGCGCCGTTTCCGCGTCGCCCAGCTCGTGCGCGTGCTTTCCGACCGCGAGGATTTCCGCCACCATATCGCCGACCATGCCGCGCGGTTCATCTGCTGGTATCCGCGCCTGAAGCGCGGCGCGCTCATCGTCGGCATCGCGGTGCCGACGGTCATCGCCGTCGTGTTTGCGGTGACGGCGATGGAGAAGGTCGTCGTCTTGACGCTGTGGCTCGTGTGGCTCATGCTCGTGCTCACGTTCCTGGTGGTGGTTGAGTTCATCCGCGACAACATCGAGCGTCAGGCGTCGTTGAACGCCATGACCGACGACGAGGTCCGCACGCTGTTCGCGGCGCGCAAGGTGTTCATGCAGCCTACCATGGTGGGCGCGCCTGCTGGCGGCACGTTGTCGCGGAGCACCTCGGGGGTGCCTTCGCGGACGAGCGCGCTCGATGAGAATGACAGCGCCGCGCTCGACGCGCTTATGGCCGAGCTGCTCTCGCGTGGGAGCAAGGAGGTCGTCGGCCGGCACGCTCATGGCAAGACGGCTCATGGGGAAGCTACGGGTGCTGCGGCCACTGGGAAGACGGCGGGCGCTGCTGATGCCACGGGTGCTGCTGATGCCGCGGGTGCTGCGGGCGCTCCTTCTGAAGGCAACGTGAAACCGCAGGTAGCGGGCTCTCAAGCTGCTAATGACGACACGGCTCCTATGGGCGCGCACGCGATTCCCGGGTCGGACGGCGCTCCTCTAGGTGCGCATGCCGCCCCAGATGCCGACAAGGCTTCCACGGGTGCGCACGCTGCCGTACGCAAGGGGGAGGCAGCTTCGGGGGCGCATGCGGCGCCAAACGACGCACTCGGCAGTGTGCCTGCTGCAGAGGATACCCCCGCTGCGGGCGATTTCGTGCCTGGTGGCGAGGTTGCTGCGAGCAATTCCGCACCTGGTGACGACGCTGCCGCGGGAGGCCCCACGCCTCTTTCCGCGTCTGAATCGAAGTCGGATGAGAATGGGGAGGTGCGATAGATGAGGAATATCTGGCGCATCTTCAAGACCGACATGAAGCACCTGTTCAACAACTCGATTACGGTGATCATCGTGATTGGGCTCGTGTTCCTGCCCTCGATTTTCACGTGGTACAACGTCATTGCGTGCTGGGACGCGTTCGGCAACACCGGCAACCTTACCGTCGCCGTGGCGAACACCGACGAGGGCTACGAAAGCGACCTTGTTCCGCTTGAAATCAACGTCGGCGACAAGGTGGTGAGCGCACTTCGAGCGAACGACCAGCTCAACTGGACGTTCACAACTGAAGAGGACGCGATCGACGGCGCGCAGTCCGGGCGTTACTACGCTGCCGTGGTGATTCCCCAAAGCTTCAGCCGCGACATGATGACGTTCTATTCCGACGAGGTCGAGCACGCGAACATCATCTACTACGCCAACGAGAAGAAGAATGCCATCGCGCCGAAGGTCACCGACCAAGGTGCCGATCAGGTGTCGAACCAGGTGAACCAGGTGTTCTTGGAAACGCTTTCCGATGTGGCGCTCTCCATCGTCTCGTCGCTTTCGAAGTACTCCCAAGACGCCGATCTCTCCGGCGCGGTGGGGACGCTTGCCGACCATGTGGACAGCATGGCGGGGCAGATGACGGGTGCGGCGTCGGTGCTGGGCATGTATTCCCAGCTCATCGATTCGTCGCAGTCGCTTATCTCTCAGTCGGGCACGCTGCTCGGACAGACACGCGACGAGGCGGCGAAGGTCGGCGACATCGCGAAGGACGGTGGCGCGGGCGTCTCCGACATCGCGAGCGCGCTCTCGGCGTCGGCAGATTCCCTTTCGCAGGCTATTTCCGCATCCGCCGAGAGCTACAAGGGCATTAGCGCCCAGATCAGCGACGTGTACGACAGCGTGGGCGATCTGACGGGCGACACTTCGCAGCACCTACGCAATCAGGCGGCAGTTGTGGAGACCGAGATTGGGGACTTGAATTCGATCATCAGCGCGCTCGAGGGGATTCAGGATAGCGCCGATGGGCAGTACGCCCCCTTAGTCGAGAGCATGATCGCCCAGCTGAAGCAGTCGGTGTCACTCCTCCAGCAGCTTTCGGAGTCGCTGTATCAGGCGGCCGACAACATCGAGTCGGGCTACGATGACGCCGTCGCGCAACGAGCTGAGATTCAGGAGCTCGCGGACAAGGCTGCGGCCAGCCTCAACGATGCGAAAACGGAATTCAACGACAACGTCAAGCCGGGTTTGGACGAGCTTTCTGCATCGGTGTCGAGCATGGTTTCCACGCTTCAGGGCAGCGCCGCAAAGCTCGATGCTGCGGGCGGCGAGATAAGCGGCGATGCGGATTCCGTCGCGTCCAAGCTCTCCGGTGCGAAGGCGAAGCTCGCCGATGCGCAAAACGAGCTCACCTCGACGGCGGGCGAGCTCACGACGCTGAGCAGCAACTTGCGCTCGGCTCTTGCGAGCGGCGACGTCGAGAAGCTGCGCGAGGTCATCGGCTCGAACCCCGCAGTGCTTGCCTCTGCCGTGACGACGCCGGTGGCGCTCGATCGCCATGCGGTGTTCCCGGCCGACAACTTCGGCTCGCAGATGGCGCCGCTCTACACGACGCTCGCGCTGTGGATCGGCTCGCTGCTCATGATGGTGGCGATCAAGCCGGCGGTTTCGAAGCGAGGGCTCGCCGAGCTTGACAACCCCAAGCCGCGCGAGCTCTACTTCGGGCGCTACTGCGTGGTGGCGGTGTTGTCGCTTCTGCAGACCACGTGCGTGGGCCTTGGCAACATGCTGTTCTTGGGCGTGCAGGTGAGCCATCCGCTGTTGTTCATGCTGTGCTTCTGGGTGTCGGGTTTGGTATATTCCCTGTTCATCTACACGTTGGTGCTTGCGTTCGCGAACCTGGGCAAGGCGATTGCCGTCCTGTTCCTCATCTTGCAGGTGACGGCGGGCGGCGGTGCGTACCCGCTACAGGTGCTGCCCGAGTTCTTCCAGGTCGCAAGCCCGTTCATGCCGGCGACGCACACCATCAACGCCATGCGTGCGGCTATGATGGGCATCTACAACGGCGACTACTACACGTCGATGGGCATGCTGCTCCTGTTCGTGCTGCCGTCGCTTCTGCTGGGCCTTGTGCTGCGCAAGCCGCTTGAAGGCTTCATGAGCTGGTTTGTGGAGAAGGTCGAAGAGTCGAAGATGATAGCGTAAGCGTTTGGGCTGCGGGCCTCTGGGGTCGTCGTGACTGGCTGGGGCTCGCAGCACATGATCCCGATCGGACTGTGGCGCCTGCTAGTCGAGTTCTATGCTGTCCGCGCCGTCGATGCGCAGGTCGGCGTTGTAGAACGCCTTGAGCGCGCGGGTTGCGAGCGTCACGTCGCGCACGCCGATCGTCTCGAAGCTCGAATGCATGGCGAGTTGCGGCAGGCCGACATCGACCCCGTGCATGCTCACCTGGGTGTTCGACAAGTTCCCCAACGTGGAGCCGCCTGGCGAGTCGCTCCTGTTCGCGAAGGTCTGGTAGGGGATCTCCGCATCGTTGCAGATTGCGCAGAAGGCGGCGCGGCTGAAGGCGTCGGTGCAGTATTTCTGGTTCGCCGCTTCTTTCACCACGATGCCCCGGTTTAGGAACACGCGGTTGCCCTCGTCGAAGCGCTCGGGGTGGTTGGGGTTTACGGCGTGCGCGTTGTCGCAGCTCACAAGCATCGATTTCGCGATGGCGCAACGCAGGTCCTCGCAGGAGCGGCACAGTGCCGCGTTCAGGCGCGAAAGCGTGTCGGCAAGAAGCGTCGACATGGCGCCCTGTTTGGTGTTCGAGCCGACCTCCTCGTTGTCAAAGCACGCGAAGACCGAGATGCTGCGATCGTTCTCGGCGGCGAGGAACGCTTCGAGCGCGGTGTATGCGCAGGCCAGGTCGTCGAATTTCGGGGAGGAGGCGAACTCGCTCGCGGCGCCCCAGATGCACGGTTGCTGGCGGTTGACGAGGAACAGGTCGCGCGCGATGATGTCGCTTTCGGAGACCCCCAGCTCATTGGCGATTATCGCGTCGAAGGTGGTTTTGCCAAGCGCGCCTGCGGAGAAGAGCGGGCAGAGATCGATCTGGCGATTCGGCGAAAACTGCTGGTTGATGTCGCGCTGGATATGCGGCGGCATGCTGGGGATGAGCGCGAGCGGCTCGGTGGATTCGTACAGGCGGCTTTCCACGCGATTGCCGCTTTTCACCATCACGCGGCCCGCAATTCCGAGGGGCCTATCGAACCACGTGTAGTCGACGGCGCCGCCGTACACCTCCACATTGAGCCGCTGCGATTCGCCCGGCCCTGCGAGCTCGGCATTCGACTTGACTTTGAAGGTGGGCGAGTCGCCATGCGATGCGGTGATCTGGAAGTGGTAGTTGTCGAGCGAGGTTCCCACCTTGAAGGCGATGACGCTCGAGCTGTTGCGCGTCGTGTAGTATGTGCCGCCTTGCTCGATGTTCCACGGCTGGGTCTCGGGAAGATAGGTGAACCCCGCTGCGGTCAGGCGTTTTCCGATTGTTGCAGCAGTGTGGAACATACTCGGGCATTCGCCGATGAAGTCGAGGAGCTCTTGTGCTGTGCGGGCGTCCTGAGGCATCGGCTCGGTGCTGCTTTGGTTCTCTTGCGTCATTTCGACCGTCCCTTCGAATCGTCTGCCCCAGTCTAGCACGACCCGACCCGACTAGACTTTAGCCTCTGGATTCGACGCGTCGGCATTGCCGCCGGCAAGATTTCGCGGGAGCCCAGGTCACCTGCTTCTCTTTGTGGCGCCTTGCTCGCCGCGCTTTGCTGATGAGATGGCCGATCCTGCAGCCCTCTTCACGCTTGCGAACAGGGGCTTTGCTTCGCGAGCCACGTTTTTTGCGGCACCGCTCGCAACATGGGCGGCTGCGGTAGCTCCTCGTGCGAAGCCTTTTGCGACCTCGGGAGCGCTCGTCGCTGCCATCTCGGCCGCTTCCCTCGCTACAGCTCCCGTTTTGAGGGCGGCGTCCTTCGCCTTTTCGCCTGCTTTGCCCGCTGTTCGCTTTGCTGTGTCTGCGGCGAGGTCTGCCGCCTTGGAGGCTGCCTTGTCGAGGCGCTCTTCCAAAGGGGTTGCTGTGCGGCCTGTGTAGTTTCTATTTCCCCTGCTCACAAGTGCTGCTCCGCCGACGATTGCCGCAACACCCGGCCCAGGGAGCACGAGCATGGGAATTCCCGCCGCCGTAAGCGCGCTTCCTGCCGCGACCTGCGCAATGCCCTTCGCCTTCTTCGCGAACGTTGCCTCGCCTTCCATGGGGAGGACTTCGGGAATCACGACCTGGCTTTCCGCGGTTGTTGCGTTTGCTGTTGCGCTCTCGGGCATTTCGGCTCCTTCGCTCGGCTTCTTGCTAAGAGGGTAGCGGCGTTGAAGGCGAAATCGTCCGTTTGAAACGAATCTGTTGCCAAGAGCAGCCATGCAGTGCTGGTCGTTCTTGAGATTGTGGGTGTTGCGGGTGGCGTCGTGCGCGTGCTGCAATTCGAGTTGCGACCGAGTGGCTTGTGATTTTGGAGTCTGCGAGATGAGCGAAGTGCTTTCTTTTATTGGCAAGGCGAGGAGCGCGTTGCCTTCTCGTTTCCCGCTTGTGATGATGGTTGCCGGATTGCGCGTTGTTGTGCATTGCGGGCGTCAGACTTTGCCCAGGTCGTATGCTTGTGTGAAATCGTCAACCTGCGGTCTGCCTCTTCGTGTGCATGCGCTATACTGCTTGCCACTATGGACAGTTCGAAAACCTCCTGTCGGTGAACAAAACTAGGGAGCGTCGAATGCCGCTGGCGAGTTATGCCAGGGCGTCCGGCGCGTTATGCAGGAATGAGCGTTTGAAGCTGGGAGCTCGTGCGCTCGGGGTGTCAGGTGCAAGTCGCGCAATGGCGTGTCGCCCGTGCGTGTCAGGTGTTGGGCGCGAGTCGCGTCGATCGCGCTTGTGACGTGTACCGCTCGCGCGGTGCGATACTTATCCTCGCGCAGCCCATGTCGTATCGCGCGAGATGTGTATCTTGCTCGTGCGGTGCCTTGCGGGCTGCGGTTGTCCCAGGTGGGCGGCTGCGATTCGCATGAATCTGCGCCGGCCAAGCGGCTCGTGCTTGCGGCTTGCTCGTGCGGTGCTCCGCTTGCCCGCCGTCGCCGTTCCTGCACCTAGGTTTCCCCACGGTGGTTTTCACTTGCGTGAAAGGTACGCCGATGTACGGGCTTAAAACCGAGAGCAGCTTCGATGCCGCTCATTTTCTCACCGATTATCACGGCAAATGCGAGAATCTCCACGGCCACCGTTGGCGCGTAGTTGCCTATTTGGAGCAGGAGGAGCTCCAGACGCAGGGAACTCACAAAGACATGGTGATTGACTTTGCCGACTTCAAGGGCGCTCTGCGCGACTTGACCGAAGCCTTCGACCACTCGTTCGTGGTGGAAGAGGGGTCGCTTGCCCCCGACACGCTCGCGTGCCTCGAGCGCGAGGGATTCTCGCTTTCGGTCGTTCCCTTCCGCACGACGGCAGAGAACCTTGCCCGCTATTTTTACGGGAAGCTTGCGGATGCGGGGTTCCCCGTTTCGCAGGTTGACGTGTACGAAACCCCCAACAACTGCGCGATCTACCGTGGCTAGCGATCGGGATATTGTGGGCTCGCAGACGCAGGTCGCGTGTGAGGTCCTTGCGGGCTCGCAGACGCAGGCAGCAGGCGAGGTGAACGCGGGCTCGCAGGCAGCAGGCGCGCCGGGGCGCGATGCAGCACATGGATCGGCTGCGCTCGCGTCCCTCGAAGCGAGCGCGGATTGCACGCTTCCCGTTGCCGAGCGCTTCGTCAGCGTGAATGGGGAAGGGCGCGCCGCGGGCAAACTCGCCGCCTTCATCCGCTTCACGGGGTGCAACCTGGCGTGTTCGTACTGCGACACCATGTGGGCAAACGCGCCCGCTGCCGCGGATCGCGCCGAGCGCGTATCGGTCGCGGACCTCGTCGCGTGGGCGCGCGAGACGCGAGTGGAGTGCATCACCCTCACGGGCGGCGAGCCTGCGCTGCAGCCTGAGCTTCCCCGCTTCGTGCGCGCGCTGCTTGCCGAGCCCGGCCCCCTCGGGCGTGGGCTTCGGGTGGAAATCGAGACGAATGGTGCCGCTGACCTGTGCGAACTCGCAAGCTTGCGCGAGGAGTGCGCGTCGCTTCCCGGCAGCCTCACGTTCACGGTCGATTGGAAGCTCCCCGCAAGCGGTATGGAAGACCGCATGCTGCGCGAGAACTTCGCGCTCCTCGACGCGCGCGACACCGTGAAGTTCGTTTGCGGCGGGGAAGGCGACCTGGCCCGCATGCTGGAAGTGTCGCGCGAGCTGGGTCTTCCCAATCGCGTGCCGGTGTATTTGAGCCCCGTGTTCGGACGCCTCGACCCTGCGCGCATCGTAGATTTCATGCAAGGCAACAAGCTCACCTGGGCCACCGCGCAGCTGCAGCTGCACAAGATTATCTGGCCGGGTGTCGAGAAGGGAGTGTAGCCTCGTGGCCACTATCGAAGAGAAGGCGCTCGTTTTGTGCTCGGGCGGCGTGGATTCGACCACGCTGCTTGCCATGGCGGTTTCGCGCTACGGCGCCAAGAATGTGTACGCGCTTTCCATTTCCTATGGTCAGCGTCATAACAAGGAAATCGAGAGCGCGAAGGCGGTTGCCACGCATTATGGTGTGGAGCAGCGCTTCTTGGACTTGGGGGCCATCTTCGCCGACAGCGATTGCAGCCTGCTCTCGCATTCCTCGCAAGATATCCCCGAGGAAAGCTACGCCGACCAGCTCGCCGAAAGCGATGGCAAGCCGGTGAGCACCTACGTTCCCTTCCGCAACGGGCTTTTCCTCTCGGCGGCGGCTTCGATGGCGCTCTCGCTCGGGTGCGGCGCGATCTACTACGGCGCGCACCACGACGACTGGGCGGGCAACGCCTATCCCGATTGCTCGCGTGAGTTCGTCGACGCGATGAACCGCGCGATTGTGGAAGGAACGGGCGGCGAGCTGCATCTTTGCGCGCCGTTTGTGGAAATGTCGAAGGCTGATATCGTCGCGCGCGGCATTGAGCTGGGCGTTCCCTACGAGCTCACTTGGAGCTGCTACGAGGGTGGCGACTACCCTTGCGGTGCGTGCGGGACGTGCATCGACCGCAACCGCGCGTTCGAGGCGAACGGGATGCGCGACCCGCTGCTCGACAGGCTCGACGCTGAGCGGGCGGCAGCAAACGCGGAAGGGGAGGAATAGCATGGCGAACATGACGGGCGCGATGGACGCGACGAACGCGGCGAACGAGAAACCGCAGCGCGAGGGGACCGACGACCTGTCGCTTTTGGGCAACCAGGGAGTGCGCTACCCGCAGACCTACGACCCGAGCGTCCTCGAGACCTTCGAGAACAAGCACCCGGGCAATGACTACTTTGTGAAGTTCAACTGCCCCGAGTTCACCAGCCTGTGCCCGATCACCGGGCAGCCCGACTTCGCCACGATCTACATCGCTTATGTGCCGGGCGAGCGCATGGTCGAGAGCAAGAGCCTGAAGCTGTACCTGTTCAGCTTCCGCAACCACGGGGACTTTCATGAGGACTGCGTGAACATCATCATGAAGGACCTCATCAAGCTGATGGATCCGAAGTATATCGAGGTCTGGGGCAAGTTCTTGCCGCGCGGGGGCATCTCGATCGACCCGTATTGCAACTACGGGAAGCCGGGCACGCGCTGGGAGGACGTGGCCTGGGAGCGCTTGTCTCACCACGACCTTTACCCCGAGAAGGTGGACAACCGCTAAAGGGGCGCGCGGATAGGGGGCGCGCGAGAGGGCGCGACCCGAGGCGTGCACGCGGAGAACACGAGGGGCCGCTCGCAAAATCGCGGGCGGCCCCTCGTTCATTAGGGTCCAAACTGACGTGCGACTACTTCACCGCGTCAAAGCCCTGCTCAAGGTCGGCCAAGATGTCCTTGATGTTCTCGGTGCCGATAGACAGGCGAATCGTCGTGGGGGAGATGCCCGCAGCCTCAAGCTCCTTGTCGGTCAGCTGCGAGTGGGTGGTCGATGCCGGGTGGATGACGAGGCTCTTCACGTCCGCCACGTTCGCGAGCAGGCTGAACAGCTTCAGGCTCTCGGTGAACTTGCAGGCGGTCTCGGCCGTGCCCTTGATTTCGAACGTGAAGATGGAAGCGGCTCCGTTGGGATAGTACTCGTCGTAGAGCTCCTTCGCGCGGCCGGTCGAAAGTGACGGGTGGTTCACGCGTTCGACCTGCGGGTGGCTGTTCAGGAAGTCGACGACCTTGAGCGCGTTCTCGACGTGGCGCTCGACGCGCAGCGAGAGCGTCTCCAAGCCCTGGAGCAGGATAAACGCGTTGAAGGGAGACAGCGTTGCGCCCTGGTCGCGTAGGAGCGTGGCGCGCGCCTTGGTGATGTAGGCGGCCTCGCCTGCGGCTTCGGTGAACACGACGCCGTGGTAGCTCGGGTTCGGCTTCGCGACGCCGGGGAACTTGTCGGCGTCGCCGGCCCAGTCGAACTTGCCCGCATCGACGATCACGCCGCCCATTGCCGTGCCGTGTCCGCCGATGAACTTTGTGGCGGACGCGACCACCACGTCGGCGCCGTGCTCGATCGGGCGTAGCAGGTAGGGGGTCGAGAACGTGTCGTCCACGATGAGCGGAAGGTTGTGCTTGTGCGCGATGGCGGCCCAGCCTTCGATGTCGAGCACGTCGGAGTTCGGGTTGCCGAGCGTCTCCGCGTAGAGGAGCTTGGTGTTGTCCTGGATGGCCGCTTCGACGGCGTCAAGGTCGGCAGGGTTCACGAATGTGGTGGAAAGCCCCTGCTCGGAAAGGGTGTGCTCGAACAAATTAAGCGTGCCGCCGTAAAGGTTGGTGGAGGAGACGATGTGATCGCCAACCGTGGCGATGTTCTGCACCGCGATAGTGATGGCGGCCGAGCCGGTGGCGACGCCGAGCGCCCCGACGCCGCCCTCAAGCGCGGCGATGCGCTCTTCAAAGATGGAAACGGTGGGGTTGGTCAGGCGGGAATAGATGTTGCCCGGCTCGGTGAGTCCGAAGCGCCCGGCTGCGGTTGCGGCGTCCTTGAACACGAAGGAGGACGTCAGGTAGATCGGTACGGCGCGCGCATCGGTGGCGGGGTCGGGGTTTTCCTGGCCGGCGTGAATCTGCAGGGTCTCGAACGAGTAGGCGTTCTCTTTTTCTGACATGTGGTTATCTCCTTAAACGATTGCGATAATATTCGCTTATTCATATAACGGTCGTAGTTATACGTGGCAACGCCCACTTGGTCAATAGGTTTTCGGGGAAAATCGGAATAATTTCTGTTGACCTGCTGAAACGTCGATAACCGCTTATCGGTTGCGCCGATAAGCGGCGGGAAAGGCGAGTTCGCGCCCGATTGCCGAAAGACTGACTTTCTCATCTTGGGGATTGGCATCAAACTGTTAAACAACGCTTTCACCTGCGTAAATTATTGTTTACAGAACTCGTTTCGCCAATTGTGGAGCTTGCGTGAAGGAGGGGATGGCGTTACTATGGACACCGTTTAGATTGACTTTGACCGATAGACGCATTTGCGTCGCGTTTGAAAGAGGGGCCGTCATGGATTTGAGCTTCATTCCCGACAATCCGGGGATTATCGCCGGCATCGTTGCCGTCATCGTCATCATCATCGTCGCGTGCATCGCGAAGGGCTTCATCGACGAGCTCAAGAAGAAGTAGCCGCATCGCGTTGGCGAGCGGCCCGGCGGGGCATTGGCGGCATTGACGTTCGAGCCGCAACCGCGCCCGCACGCAGGGGGGGGGCGAGTGGGCCGCCGATTGTCGGTCGCATCGCGCCTGCGAGGCGGGCTGGCCGTCGGCCACACCGCGTTGCCCCGAACCCGTTCGGCGTGCGGCGACTGGGGCGCTCCCTCTTCGCAGGGCGCGCTTGCCGATGAAATTTGCGTATGCGAGCACCTGTGGCGCCCCCGCTCGGGGGCGTCGCTTATTATAGTGAGGTTTCAGCGAAAGCACGGATTGCGGGGCACGGGCTCCGCAGTGGGGAATCCACAGGAAGGCGAGTATGTCCACGAATCGTCGAGGGCGAGGGAAAGCGCAGTTCAACGGGGGCGCGCATATGCGTGCGACCGCTCCTGCACGCGTGGTTGCCCCTGCGCGGAAGCGGCGCTTCGGTCTTTGGACCGCGATCCTCATCGTGGCCATCGTGGTGTTCCTTGCGGCTGCATTCGCCTTGGGAAGCATCCTGCTCACCTATCACGAGGGCCAGAAATCCTATGACGACGTGGCCGATAAGACATTTCTCTCCGACTCCGCGCTCTCCGACGCGTCTGGCATATCGCTTGCCGACCTCACTGTCGATTGGGATGCCCTTCTCGCGATCAACCCCGACACGGTCGGGTGGATCTTCATCCCGGGCACGAACGTGAATTACCCCATCGTCCACGCGCCCGAGTCGAACCCCGACAAGTACCTCACCATCGATTTCCAGGGCAATTCGGGCGGATGGTGGCTGCCTACCTACGGCACGCCGTACCTGCTCGCGTCGAATGCCGCCGATTTCTCGGACAAGAACAATATCGTGCAGGGCCATCACCTGCAGAATGGGGAAATGTTCGCCGCGATCGCCGATTTCGCCGACGCCGAGCAGTTCAACGAGCATCGCACGGTGTACCTGCTCACCCCGAAGGGCTCGTGGCGCCTGCAGTCGGTGTCGCTTGTCCACTGCAGCGGGTCGGAATCGATCGTGCAGACGAAGTTCGAAAGCGACGCCGCCTTCACCTCCTACGTTGCCGACAAGATCAGCCGCAGCATCGTCGAGTGCGACCCGGCGGCGCCCGACGCGTCGGCTATTTCCCGCTTCTTCATGTTCTCTACCTGCGATAGCAACACAGACGCGCGTTATGTCCTGTGCTGCGTGCCGGTTGAATACGCCGCCGTCAATTCTTCTGGTACGGTGCCTGAAGGTTCGGCCGCGAACAATACGAACAATACAAACAATGCAAATGGCGGCAGCGGCGGGGCCGGCATGGTCGATCCCAGCGCGGCCGCGACAATAGACGATGCAGCAAAGGAGATCGTTTCATGAGCACTTCGATACTGCCGGGCGAACGACCCGACCGCCTCGAAGAGGAATGTGCCGTGTTCGGCGTCTTCGCCCCTGGCGAGGACGTCGCGCGTATGACGTGCTTCGGCCTGCAGGCGCTTCAGCACCGCGGGCAGGAAAGCGCGGGAATCGCTGTGGGGGATGGCGAGACCATTATGGTTTCCAAGGACTTGGGCCTGGTCACGCAGGTGTTCGACGAGGCGAGCCTCGCTGCGCTCACCGGCTTTGTGGCGGTCGGCCACGCGCGCTATTCCACTTCCGGCGCCGCGGCGTCGTGGGAAGCCGCCCAGCCCCACATCTCGGCGATCGATGAGACGCTCATCGCCCTTGCCCACAACGGCACGCTCGTGAACACGAACAGCCTGCGCGCCCGTCTGATCGACGAGGGCGTCCAGCTTCGTGCCGGCACCGACTCCGAGGTGGCCGCGAAGGCGATCGGCGACATCACCAAAAAGACGCACCACCTGCGCGAGGGCATCCGCTTTGCCATGGAGCACCTGAAGGGCGCCTACGCCATGGTGCTCGCGAGCCCCGACTGCCTCTACGCCTTCCGCGACCCGAACGGCATCCGCCCGCTGTGCATGGGCAAGCTTCCCGACGATCGCGGTTGGGTCGTTTCGTCTGAGACCTGCGGCCTTGATATCGTGGGCGCGGAATACGTGCGCGACGTGAACCCGGGCGAGATCGTGCGCTTCAGCAAAGACGGCGTCACTTCCGAGCAGGGCGTGCCCGCCGGCCGCCGCGCGAGCTGCATCTTCGAGTACGTGTACTTCGCCCGCCCCGACTCGGTGATGGACGGCCAGTCGGTCTACCAGGCCAGGCGCAACATGGGCCGCATCTTGGCGCGCGAGGCTCCGGCCGACGCGGATCTGGTGCTCGGCGTGCCCGACTCGGGAATCCCCTCGGCCATGGGCTTCGCCTTCGAGAGCGGCATCCCCTACGCCGACGGCATCGTGAAGAACCGCTACGTGGGCCGCACGTTCATCCAGCCGACGCAGGCCATGCGCCAGCTGGGCATTCGCCTGAAGCTGAACCCGCTGCCGAGCGTCATCTCGGGCAAGCGCCTCATTGTGATCGACGACTCCATCGTGCGCGGCAACACCTCCAAAAAACTCATCGAGATGCTGCGCCAGGCGGGCGCCACCGAGGTCCACATGCGCATCGTGAGCCCTGAAGTGCTCTGGCCGTGCTTCTACGGAATCGACACCGACACGCGCGACCAGCTCATCGCCGCGAACATGACCAACGAGGAGATGTGCGAGTGGATGGGCGCCGACTCGCTCGCGTTCATCAGCCTGCCCGGTCTGCGCGAGTCGCTTCCCGACGTGCGCGACCCCGGCTTTTGCGAGGCGTGTTTCTCGGGCGACTACCCCGTGGAGATTCCGCCCTCCACGGCCAAGAAGAGCTTCATGACCAAGGCGGATTTCGCCGCAGAATACGCGCGCGAGAGTGAGAAAGCTGAGAAAACCCAGGTCACCCTGTAATTACTTGCAGGATGGGAACGTTACGAGAAGGAGCGAAAAGTGAGCGAGGAAATCACCTACGCGGCGGCGGGCGTTGATACGGCCGAGGGCGCGCGAGCGGTCGATGCGATCAAGGAAACCGTGCATTCAACCTACCGCCCCGAGGTCGTGGGCGACATCGGCGGCTTCGGCGGCCTGTTCTCCATCGCGGCGGCGAAGGGAATGGAAGACCCGCTGCTCGTGTCGGGCACTGATGGCGTGGGCACCAAGCTCAAGGTAGCCCAGCTTGTCGGCAAGCATGGCACGGTGGGCATCGACCTTGTCGCCATGTGCGTGAACGACATCCTTGCTTGCGGCGCCGAGCCGCTGTTCTTCCTGGACTACATCGCGATCGGCAAGCTGCGCCGCGAGCATGTGGCGGAAGTTGTCGCGGGCATCGGAGAGGGCTGCCGTCAGGCGGGCTGTGCACTCATCGGCGGCGAGATGGCTGAGCACCCCGGTGTTATGGACCCTGACGATTACGACCTGTCCGGCTTCACGGTGGGCGTGGTCGACCGCCCGAAGATGCTCGACCCCGAAAGCGTGCGCGAGGGTGATGTGCTCATTGGACTTGCGTCGTCGGGCTTGCACTCCAACGGTTACTCGCTCGCGCGCAAGGTGTGCGTGGAAGGGAAGAGTGCCGAGGAGCTTTTGGCGCCCGTTGACGCGCTCGGCGGCCAGTCGGTTGGCGAGGCGCTGCTCACCCCGACGCGCATCTACGTGAAGCAGGTGCTCTCCGTGCTCGCCGAGTGCCCCAAGGCCGTGCGCGCGCTTGCTCACATCACGGGCGGTGGCATCACCGAGAACCTCAACCGCGCGCTGAATTCGCAGGTGAATGCCCAGGTTGACTTGGGCACATGGCCCGTTCCCACAATTGTGAAGTACGTGTGCGAGGCGGCCGACCTCTCCGAGGGTCAGGCACTCAAGACCTTCAACATGGGTGTTGGCATGGTTCTGATCGTCGACCCTGACCGTGCGGACGAGGTGGAGGCCGCGCTCGCGAAGGCGGGCGAGACCACCTATCGCGTGGGCCGCATCGTCTCCGGCGCGGGCGAAGTGGAGTACAAGGGCGAGGGAAACCTGTACGGCTACGAAGGGTAACTCTCTTGCTTGCCTGCTGATGGGAGGCAGGCCCGCTGCGGGGCGAACTGAAGCGCTGCACGTGTCCATGCTCGGCACGTGCAGCGGCGCTCGCGGCACGTGCTCCCAGCTATCCAGATCTCACCCGCGATGCTTTTCGCCAAGCCTAGTGTGTGGGTGGGCCTTGCCACGCAGACGTCGCTGCTCTCCACCACGATCACGATGCTCGCCGCGCCGCTCGGTGCGCTCCTCGGCGCGGGAATCTCCCAGGGCGCTGGCAAGCTCGTGAACGTGGCCATGCCGTTCGCGGTAACGTGGCTGCTCGCGAACTTGCAGCCGAGCGTCATCTGCTTCGCGATCGTCGGCATTGCGCTTGTCGCTGCGATCGTCGTTATCGCGGTCGGGCCCGAGACGCGCGCGAAGCGCTTGGGCTAGGCGCCGTCCCTGCGCTACAATAGGCGGCTGGCGCGCATGAGGCGCGTCGGGAAAGATAGGGAACAAAGTAGTATGCCAGAGCAGAACACACCCGCCGCATCCGCGGCAACGCCCTCGCGCGAGCATTTCGCATCGCGTTTGGGGTTCATCCTCATCAGCGCCGGGTGCGCAATCGGGCTGGGGAACGTATGGCGCTTCCCCTACATCACGGGGCAGTACGGTGGCGCGGCATTTTTCCTTATCTACCTGGTGTTCCTCGTGATTTTGGGGCTGCCCGTCATGGTGATGGAGTTTGCGGTCGGGCGCGCGTCGCAGAAGTCGGCGGCTCAGGCGTTCGATAGGCTGCAGCCTTCGGGCACGTGGCACTGGTTCTCCTGGTGGGGCTACATCGGCTGCACGGTGCTCATGATGTTCTACACCACCGTGTGCGGCTGGATGCTCTCCTATGTGCCGAAGATGGCGTCGGGCGTTTTTGGCGGGGCGGATGTCCAGACGACAGCGGCCGTGTTCTCTGATATGCTCGCCGACCCTGTGGGGCTTATCGCGTGGATGGTGGTGGCGGTCGTGGTCGGCGCGGTTGTGTGCGGCATGGGCCTGCAGAAGGGCGTCGAGCGCATCACCAAGTGGATGATGGCGACGCTGTTCGTCGTCATGATTGTGCTGTGCGTGCGCGCGGTGACGCTGCCCGGCGCGGGGGAAGGGATTGCGTTTTACCTCGTGCCTGATTTCTCTCGCTTGTTCGCGGGTGCAACGGCGGCGGAGCAGTTGGCGACGTTCAGCGACGCGGTGTTCGCTGCTATGGGGCAGGCGCTTTTCTCTCTTTCGCTCGGCATGGCTTCGATGGAAATCTTCGGGTCCTACATTGGGCGCGAGCGCAGCCTTGCCGGTGAGGCGATTTCGGTGACCGCGCTCAACACCGTCGTCGCCGTTCTGGCGGGCCTCATCATCTTCCCCGCATGCTTTGCCTACGGTGTAAGTCCTGATCAGGGGCCGTCTCTTGTATTCGTGACGCTGCCTATGGTGTTCGGGCAGATGCCTTTGGGCAACGTGTGGGGCGCGCTGTTCTTCGTGTTCATGAGCTTCGCCGCACTCTCGACGGTGATTGCCGTGTTCGAGAACCTCATCAGCTGGTCGATCGACAAGTGGGGCATCACCCGTCGCCGTGCCGCCGCGATCACGGGCGTTCTCGTGCTTGCGCTGTCGCTGCCGTGCGCGCTCGGGTTCAACGTCCTTTCGGGCGTGACCCTTCCGGCCGTCGGGGACATCCAGTCGATTGAGGACTTCATCGTGTCGAACAACCTGCTCCCCTTAGGTGCGCTGTTCTTCGTGCTGTTCTGCACGACGCGCTGGGGCTGGGGCTGGGAGAACTTCCTCGCCGAGACCAACGCGGGCCGGGGCGTGCGCTTCCCGTCGTGTGCTCGCCTGTGGCTGAAGTTCGGGATTCCCGTGCTGATCCTCGTCATCTTCGTGCTGGGGTACGCCCCGAAGATCGCGGCGTGGCTGGGGCTCGCAGGGTAATATTCGGGGCTGCGCGACTTTCGCGGGAAGAGGGCTTCCGGGCTGCGGGTTTCCCGATCTGTGGGTCTCCCCGGCTGCGGGCTCTCCCGAGTTGCGGGCCCCCGAGCTGAGGGCTTCGCTTCCCGTGGCTCCTGCAGCAGATGCCTTCGTCGAGATGAGGCTTTGCTTCTTATGGCTCCTGTGACGAACACCTCGTCTGGTCGCAAGCTTCGCTTCCCGTGATTTCCGAGGTAGAACACTTTGCCGAGGTACAAGCTCTCGAAGGAAGTGGCGCTTTTTCTCGATTTCAGCTTATCTGCTGGATGAGGCCTGTCGAATGTGTGGCGTCCCGATATCGGCTCGCCTGTCGGGCGCGGTCTCCGAATGCGCGTTCTTTCTCGATTTCGGGTCGTCGTGGACAAAAAACGCCGATATGTGAGTCGCCGCGGCTATCTGCGGGTTTCCCCCGAGTGGCTCGAAAGAGAAAGCCCAGGTCGCAAATCGGCGGGAATGCGAGTCCGACATCGTGCCGCCCGACGTCGCTCGCATATCGACCGATTTTGTCCACGGCGACCCAATTTTCGTGAAGAAGGCCCTCGCGATGGCGTTTGGCGTCGGTAGCGCGAAGGTGGTCATGGCGTTCGATCCTGGCAGCGCAATGACGATCACGGCGCTCAGCTTCCTCATGGCGACCGACTTCCTCACGACGATCGGCTTCAACGTGCTGAACGCGTCCGTCGCCAGCTTGAACTCACCATCCGTTCTCGACGAAGTACCGCTTCCGCGGCGCGGGAATCTCCCAAGGCGACGGCAAGCTCGCGAACGTGGCCATGCCGCTCTCGGTGGCGTAGCTTCTCGCGAACTTGTAGCCGAGCGCCATCTACTTCGCGATCGTCGGCATCGTGGTAGTCGCCGCGATCGTCGTTGTTGCAGCCGGGCCCGAGATGCGCGTGAAGCGCTTGGGCTAGGCGAAGTCCCCGTCACGAAAGCGGATTGGCTTACGCAGAGCGTCCCGTTCGACGTTACCTTCTGGAAAGGTGATATTCTGTCTGCATGTAATATCATACGCTTAACTTTTGGGTCAGTTGCAAGAGTTGGCGGATTTCGCCTTCTGTCGCAACGATGCAAGGTGCCGTGCTTCCTGGATGGGATGCGCCCTTTTCCAACGAGCATTGCGGTAGAAGACAAGAAGGTGATTTCCGATGGGCACTCTGAATCTCACGCGTGAACAACGGCATGCGGTTGACGTAGCATCGGACTTGGGGAATATCAAGAACCCTACGGCAATCTCTGGACCTGCTGGTAGTGGAAAGACCCTTGTGGCGGCTGTAGCTGCCGAGCAGTTGGCCTCCCAAGGAACGCTATTCGAAGATACGGCCGATGAGCGTGTTTATCTTGTCACGTATACAAAAGAGCTCGTTAATTACGTTTCAAGGCAGCTGCCTGATATTATCGGTAGCGAGACGGCTCACGTCGCCGTAAGAACGGTTCATGCATACTTGAAAGCGTTTCTTGAGAAAAATAAGTTTGAAAAATATCGTTACGTTGATGGGGAGGAGCGGCGCTCTCGTTTCATAAAGCGATATATCGACAAACACAAGGTTGAACTATCCTTATCCGGCTGTCTTGCAGACGCGGCTTTTCTTGACGAAGAAATTGGTTGGCTTCTGGGGCGAGGCATTCGAAGCCTCAATAGATATCTTGAGGTCAAGCGTGTCGGTAGGCGTACTCGCCTCTCGAGTGATCAGCGAAAACAAGTTTTCACTCTTTATAAAGCTTATATGGCAAGTCTTGCCGATCTTTCCGACTAAAAGCAAAAGGTCTTCGACTTCGACGATATTGGCAATCAGGTTCTGAACTATTGTGAGCACCGTGAATGTAAGCCGATAGCGGCGCATCTCGTGATCGATGAGGTTCAAGATCTTCCCATCACGTGGATTAAGGCTTTGTGCGGGACAGTTTCGGGAAAAGTTGTTTTTACAGGCGATACGAACCAGTCGATTTACGGACGTGGGTTTACTTGGCAAGAGGTTACGGGGAAACGCGTTAGGCCAATTCGTCTGACTGAGGATTTTCGGAGTACGCAGCAAATTTATCTAGCCGCCCGATTGCTTATGGACTTTGGCATAAGATCGGATACGGAAATGGGACAACCTGCCCAGAAACGCCGTAATGGGCAAAAGCCACGGTTGATTTTCTGCAATGGACAGCAGTCTCAGCTCAATCGGATTCAAGAAACCATCGGCGCACTTCGCGCTGGCGATAGCAAATGCACAATTGCTATAGGCTCCCCTTGGAAGTCTGATGCTTTAGGCCGGCTTAAGTCTCGGGGTGTGACGGTGACGACCCTCCATTCCCTAAAAGGCCTAGAGGCCGATCACGTGATTCTGGTCGATCTCGATGAGGGGAAGTTCAACTTTTCGAATGAGTTTACTCAAGAAGATACGAATCGCCATTTGCTCTATGTCGGCATGACTCGTGCGACAACGTCTTTGACAATGATGTCCGCTACTGATAACCCTTCGCGTACGCTTTACGAGCTTTCGTCGGATTTGATTGAGGTGGACGACAGCGATAATCCCAAGGCGCGTCAGGCTTTGGCGAAAAGACGCTCGGAGGAGGCTGTTAAAGCTCGTTGTAATTTTGAGCAGCTTGCGAAAGAAAAGGTCGAGAGCGACGAATCTCTTGAGCAGGCTACGCGAGATTTGGAAGAAGTTGCAGATTCTCCCTCTTCCAGTCGACACAAAGATGAATATATCGTCGAGCTTGAGCGGATGTTGGAGGAGGCTAAACGGCGGGCGGCGAAGGCGGACGAAAGGTTCCGAAGGCAGGAAGACGAGCTTCGTGTATATCGTGCGCGAGAGAAAAGCGATAAAGTTGCGAGGGAGCGAAGTGCTGCCGATGGAGGGAGTCGTCCTTCTTTTGTTAATGACGCAAAGATTCTCATCCTTGGTCTTTCGTCGGGTGTAAAGCGAAAGGACTTGCCGGGAATTTTCAATTCGGTAGGATTGCCCCGTGATGCTTTTGCGGCGTTAACATACGACGAGGTTCATAGTGGAAAGTTCGATCCTCGGCAGTTGATTGGCAGTATTCGGTATTCGGATATTTTCGTGGGTACCACTCCACACAAGGCGAAAGGAATTGGTGATTTCTCCAGTCTCGCTGAGTACCTTGAAAGCAACAAGGCAGATTTGCCAAAACTAACTTTCTTTGAGAATGAAGACGGTACTCTTAAAGCGATGTCTAAGACAGAGCTGAAAATAGCGTTAACGCAAAGCGATCTCTATGCCGCGAAAAAGGGCATCAATTTGGAGTGAGGCGTTCCGTAACGAAAGAGAGCGCTTCATGATGAGAAAGCCAAAGAGGGACGGAGCGTACCTGGCGGGTCAAAGAGATAAGGGCGGATCTTCTCTTAAGGCGCGACAGAGGCAAACGGCGAAAGATCGTGCGATGGCTCTATTTCTGAGGAAGTTCAGCCGATGCTCCCTCTCGCCTAATGAACTCCAAGGCCAACGCGTATACTATCTGACGATAGCGATTCGAAGTGCTTGCTGGGTTTGACTCCCAGTCGAAAGGGCGGTTACGTGACCGACAGACTTAAGATTGGCGTGCTGCTTTCGGGCAGCGGAACGAACTTGCAGGCGATTATCGACGCGATTGCCGAGGGCCTGCCCACCGACATCGTGCTCGTCGTGTCGTCGCGCCCCGACGCGTACGGTATCGAGCGCGCGCGTGCGGCGGGAATCCCCACGCTCGTGATGAATCGCGAGAAATACGCCGATGTGCTCGCAGCCGACGCGCAGATCGTCGAGGCGCTTCGGGAAGCGGGTGCGGAATACGTGGTCATGGCGGGCTACATGCGCAAGGTGACCTCCGTCATGCTCGACGCGTTCCCCAACCGCGTGCTCAACCTGCATCCGGCGCTTCTGCCGTCGTTCAAGGGCGCGCACGCCATCGCCGACGCGTTTAACGCAGGCGTGAAGGTGACGGGCGTCACGGTGCATTTCGCGAACGCCGATTACGATAAGGGCCCTATCGTTGCGCAGCGCGCGATTACAGTGGCCGAAAACGATACGCTCGACACGCTCGAGGCAAAGATCCACGATGTGGAACACGTGCTCTATCCTGAGGTCATCGGGCTGATCGCCGAAGGGCGCGTCGCTGTCGACCCCTCCACGAACAAGGTTCACATCAACTGATGGCAACTGCGGCGCCACCTCGCAGCGGCGTCGGGAACTGTGACGTCGGCTCCAACACCGGCGTCGATAGCGCGACGCTTATGTCCCTTAACGGCGGCGTCGGGAAACGGTTTGAAGAAAGGACAGCTCCATGAACAAGGCCGTGCTGCAATCCATCATCGACGACTTGAAGGCGGGCCGGACCCCGCAGCTCTCGTCGGAGGATTTCCCCTGCTTTTCCGCCGAGGCGCTCGCGGGGAACAACCACGTTGCCCCCGAATATCTCGACGTCATCGCGAAGAGCCTGACCGAGGCCGACATCCCCACGTTCGAGCGCGCCATCCGCGCCGTCGACGAGGGCGATCTGGCGTGGCTCGGCTTCAAGGTGATCTACGACGCCGCCGAGGCGCAGAAGAACACCGACAACGAGGTCACCAAGAAGTATGGCGACCAGGGTTCCGCCGACGGCGAGCCGCTCGTCTTCTTCTGCAACGACGCGAAGGAAATCGTGTCCTCGCGCACGCCGAGCCCGCGCGACATGTTCCAGATGAAGGACGTCACGCGCGGCCCCTCGATGCACAACGAGCAGTTCGAGGGCCTGACCTGGCGCTCCGTCGCGCTGTTCGACCAGGTTCACGTGTGGCTTTTGGGTGCCTCCGACGCCGCGAGCGAGCTTTCCGCGCTTGCGACCCATGTCGGCTTCAAGGTGACGGTTGTCGACTACGACCCCGCCTACATCTCCGATGAGCGCTTCCCCGACGCCGCGCGCATCGAGCTTCCGGGCGACAACTTCGACGGCCTCGACGAGTACCACGCCGCGCCCGCCGATTACGTCTGCGTGCTCACGCGTGGGCACATGTTCGATCCCGAGTCATGCGTGTGGGCGGTTCGCCACAACGTGCATTACGTGGGCATGATGGGCTGCAAGGGGAAGAACACCACGGTGCACGACCTCGTGACCTCGCGCGGCGTCACCGAGGAGCAGTGGAATTCCATCAAGCGTCCCATCGGCTTGAAGTTCGGCGCGAAGACGCCCGCCGAATTGGCGATCGCTATCGTCGCCGAGCTCATCGACGTGCGCTACAAGGAGCGCTACAGTGATGAGGCCCGCGAAAGGCACGATCAGTCGCTCGGACGATAGCGACCGCTTCCTGGCTTGCGCGAGGTGCGCGGTGGGCGTAGGGCTGCGCACCCTGAAGAAGTTCCAACCCTTGAGAGGAGAACATACATGGCTGATCCCAAAATCAAACGCGTCCTCATGTCGGTGACCGACAAGACGGGCGTCGTCGACTTCGCGCGTGCGTTGCACGACGAGTTCGGCGCAGAAATCATCTCGACGGGCGGTACCGCGAAGGTCATCGCCGAGGCGGGCGTTCCGGTGACCCCCATCGACGAGGTGACGAATTTCCCCGAGATGATGGACGGCCGTGTGAAGACGCTGCACCCGATGGTGCACGGCGGGCTTTTGGCGAAGCGCGACAACCCCCAGCATATGGCCGAAGCTGCCGAGCACGGCATCGAGATGATCGACATGGTCGTCGTGAACCTGTATGCCTTCGAGAAGACGGTGGAATCCGGCGCCGATTTCGGCACCTGCATCGAGAACATCGACATCGGCGGCCCGTCGATGCTGCGCAGCGCCGCGAAGAACTTCGAGAGCGTGGCCGTGGTCACCGACCCTGAAAGCTACGACGACATTCTCGCCGAGATGCGCGGCAACGACGGCGCCACGAAGCGCTCGACCCGCGCCCGCCTGGCCTTGAACGTCTTCGAGACCACGAGCTCCTACGATGGGGCCATCGCCGACTGGATGTTCGAGCAGCTCGCCGAGGAGGACGACTCCCTCGAGGCCGAGGGCGAAGGCGAGTTCCCCGACTACTACGACCTGTACATGGTCAAGCAGCAGGGGTTGCGCTACGGCGAGAACCCGCATCAGGAAGCCGCCTTCTACCGCCTGCCCGACTTCGAGAGCGAGCACAGCCTCGTGAACGCCGAGCAGCTCAATGGCAAGGAGCTTTCCTACAACAACATCCTCGACACCGACGCCTGCTGGTCGCTCGTGCGCGAGTTCGACGAGCCCGCCGTGGTCATCTTGAAGCACCAGAACCCGTGCGGATCGGCCACTGCTGAGAGCGTGGTCGAGGCCTTCGACAAGGCCTTCGCGTGCGACCCGAAGAGCGCTTACGGTGGAATCATCGCGGCAAACCGCGAGGTCACGAAGGATGTGGTCGACCACATCAACGAGAACCATCTCTTCGTGGAAGTGCTCATCGCGCCCTCGTTCGCGCCCGACGCGCTCGAGCTTCTGCAGCAGAAGAAGAACCTGCGCGTGCTCGCCACCGGCGGCGTCGACGCGCCTTCCGCGCTCGAGTTCCGCTCGGTCGACGGCGGCATCCTCGTGCAGGACGTCGACCGCGTCGCCGAAGATCCCGCCACTTTCACGGTGCCCACCGACCGCAAGCCGACCGACGAGGAGATGCACGAGCTGCTCTTTGCGTGGCGCGTGTGCAAGGGCGTGAAGAGCAACGCCATTCTCGTGTCGCGCGACCATGCGGGCATCGGCATGGGCCCCGGCCAGCCGAACCGCGTCGACTCCGCACTCATCGCGTGCAAGCGCGCCCACGAGGCGTGCGATCGCATGGGCGTGCCGGCCGAGGGGCTCGTGTGCGCGTCCGACGCGTTCTTCCCCTTCCGCGACAATGTGGACACGCTGTCCGAGTGGGGCGTGACCGCCATCATCCAGCCGGGCGGCTCCATCCGCGACGAGGAGTGCATCCAGGCCGCCAACGAGCATGGCATCGCGATGGTCTTCACCGGGCATCGCCACTTCCGCCACTAGGGACAGGGACGAACCTCAACTGTGAAGTTCAGCATCAGAAATCTGCTGGTCGGCCTCGTGCTCATCATCGTTTTGGCGGTGGTGTTCTTGCGGGGCGACCAGCTGGCCGAACTCGCCGAGACCATGCAGCGCGGCTCCACGATCCCGCTCGTCGCGGCTATTCTCACCCAGCTGTGCAAGTACGTCTCGCAGAGCTTCGCGTACTCGTCGTGCTTCCGCGCGGTGGGGGAGCACATGGCCCCGCGCACCACGCTGCCGCTCGTGTTCGGCACCTTCTTCATGAACACGATCGCGCCGTCGCTCAATCTGGCGGGCACCACGCTTGTGGTCGATGACGCGCGCCGCCGCGGGATATCGCCCGGCAAGGCCACGTCGGCGGCTCTGCTCATGCAGATTACGATCGACGGCGCCTTCTGCACCATCATGATCTTGGCGTTCCTTATCCTGCTGGTCACGGTGGGCCTTTCTCCCGTGTGGTTCCTTTTGGGCATGGTGGTGATGCTGCTTGTGGGCTGCATGATCGGCGTGCTCGTCCTGGGCCGCAAGCGCCCAGCGCTCATGCTGAAGATCCTGCGCCCCATCGAGCGGCTGGTGAACCGCATTCGCGGCCTGTTCAAGAAGCCGCCCCTCAAACCCTGGGTCGAGAACATCGCCTCCACGTTTTCCGAGGCGGCGGGCCTGATCGGCCACAGCCCGAAGCCGACGCTCAAGGCCTACGGCTGCTCTCTTATCGCGTCGACGTGCGAGCTAAGCTGCTTCGCGCTCGTGGGTGTGGCGTTCGGTGTGACGAGCCCTGAGGTTCTCATCTGCGGTTATGTGGTGGCGACGCTGTTCGCTATGATCTCGATCACGCCGCAGGGCGTCGGCGTCGTGGAGGCCGCGGTGGTCGTGGCGTTCACAATGTTCGGCGAAACGGCGGCAGCAGGCACGGCTATTGGCCTGGTGTATCGCGGCATCGTGTTCTGGATGCCGTTTTTGATCGGCGCCATCCTCATCCAGCGCACGAAGACCTTCCAAGGCGAGGGCAAGAAGGCCATGGAAGGCACCGAGAAGAACCGTCTGGAAGGCGCCGACAAGATGGCGAAGGAAATCGACGCGATGGTGCAGGCGGGCACGGGAGCCATTCCCCCTGTGCCCGAGCGTGAGGAGCCTCGCAAGCGCCGCAGCGGCACCGACCGCCCCTCGCGAGGGAGATAGCTGCCTCGCCCACATGCAACTCAAGGAGAGCCATCTGTGAGCTTCAACGAACTGCTGGGAATCACCTTTCCCGAGGCGAGCGGCACGCTTGTGCGGGGCGAGCTTCCCATTACCGACGCCATTCGCCAGCCGTTCGGCTTTGTGCACGGGGGTGCTACGATCGCGCTGCTCGAAGCGGTGGCGAGTCTCGGCACCGGGCTTCAAACCGATGTCTCGCGCGAGCTGTCCTTCGGGGTGAACGTGAACGTCACGCATCGCAAGAGCGCCGTCGACGGCACGCTGCATGGCGAGGCCGCACTCGACCGCGAGGAGAAAAGCTCGAAGGGCTACCGCAAGCTGTTCTGGAACGTGTGTGCGCGCGACGATGCGGGCGATGTCATCTCGGAGGGCACCGTCATGTGCATGATCGTGCCGCAGAAGGCCGCCATCGACAACCCGCACCTTGCGAGCACTCCGAACATCTTCCGGTAAGTCCGCCACCAGGCGCAGGGTGCGCCGACGTCAACGTGTTCCCTTTCCTTTGAAAAAAGGGCTTGCCAAGCGGAATCGTTATGGTAATATACCGTTTGCTGTCGCAAGCAGCACTTCGGGATGTGGCTCAGCTTGGTAGAGCGCTGCGTTCGGGACGCAGAGGCCGCAGGTTCAAATCCTGTCATCCCGACCATCGAATTCGAAACGGTGGTCTCTTCGGAGGCTGCCGTTTTTCTTTTGCGCAGGTCGTTCCCCATATGTTAATTCTGTCCATCTGCGCCGATTTTCCCCAGTTGTGGTACCCTTTCTGCTCAGCGCGAACACTGCATTCATGCGCGACTTCGTCGCATACAGGAACGTATTTGGAGGAATGTATGAAGATCTTTGGTATGGGCACCCCGGAATTGCTCATCATCCTTGCGGTCATCCTGCTTATCTTCGGGCCGAAGAATCTCCCGAAGCTCGGCAGCGCTCTCGGCAAGACCGTGAAGAACCTGCGCGACGGCATGGGCGCCGGCAAGAAGGACAAGAAGGAAATCGAAGAGGCTGAAGACGAAGAAGAAGTCGAGGAAGTCGAAGAGGAAGAGGCGCCCGCAAAGAAGACCGTGAAGAAGACGGTCAAGAAGAAGAGCGAGTAACAGCCCATCCACATCGATGGATTTGCGGCGCGCGCGGCGGTGGAAGCGTGCGCCGCATTCGTATGTTTATTCCCAAGTAATGGGGATTGAACGGGGAAAACGGTGCATCGAACGATGCGCCGCTTCGTGTTTTTGAAGGGACTGACCATGGCAGACAGCAACTACATCCTGACGCCGGAGGGCCGCCAGAAGCTTGAAGAGGAGCTTCACTACCTCGAGACCGAGAAGCGCGCCGAAGTGGGCGAGCGCATCAAGGTTGCCCGCGAGTTCGGCGACATCTCCGAGAACTCCGAGTACGACGACGCGAAAAACGAGCAGGGCATGATGGAAGCCCGCATCGCTGAAATCGGCCGCATCCTCTCCGAGGCGACCGTCGTCGAGGCGCCGAAGCGCTCCTCGAAGGTGACCATCGGCTCCACCGTCACCGTTGACATGGGCGGACGCGAGCGCGTCTTCACCATCGTGGGCGGCGCCGAGGCCGACGTGGCCGCCGGCAAGATCTCCAACGAGTCCCCCGTGGGCGCGGCGCTTCTCGGCAACAAGAAGGGCGACGAGATCGAGACCACCGGCCCCACCGGCCGCGTCATCAAGATGACGATTTTGAAGATCGAGCACTAGGATAGGTATGGCTGACGAAACTACCAAGCAAGTAATCGAAGACGACCCGATCGAGGTTCGCAAGGCGAAGCGCGCGGCGCTTATCGAGGCGGGGGAGAACCCCTACGGCCACGCGTTCCACTACACGCATCACCTGACCGATCTCGATGAGAAGTACGCCTCGCTCGAAGACGGTGCCTCCACCGAGGACGAAGTCGACGTGGCTGGCCGCATCATGGCCAAGCGCGTCCAGGGCAAGATCGCGTTCTTCGAGTTGCGCGACGCGACGGGCGACATCCAGCTGTTCTGCCGCATCAACGCACTCGGCGAGGAAGTCTTCGCTGCAATGAAAGACCTCGACGTGGGCGACTGGATCGGCGTTCACGGCACCATGATGCGCACGAAGCGCGGTCAGCTTTCCGTCGCCGTCACGGGCTACGAGCTTCTGTCCAAGTCGCTGCGCCCGCTGCCGGAGAAGTTCCACGGCTTGGCAGACAAGGAAACGCGCTATCGCCAGCGCTATGTCGACCTTGTTATGAATCCCGAGGTCAAGAGCACGTTCGAAAAGCGCTTTAAAATCGTGGCTGCCATTCGCCGCTATATGGAGCAGCAGGGTTTCTACGAGGTGGAGACGCCGTTTCTGCATCCTATTCTGGGCGGCGCGAACGCGAAGCCGTTCGTTACGCACTTCAACGCGCTCGACCGTGACTACTTCCTGCGCATCGCGACCGAACTGCCCTTGAAGCGCCTGCTCGTGGGCGGTTTCGAGAAGGTTTTCGAAATCGGTCGCCAGTTCCGCAACGAGGGCATGGACCCGTACCACAACCCCGAGTTCACCACGATGGAGGCCTATCAGGCGTTCTCCGACCTCGACGGTATGATGGAGCTCACGCAGGGCTTCATCCAAGCCGCCGCCATGGAGGCTTGCGGTACGTTACAGGTTACCTACCAGGGCACCGAAATCGACCTGTCGGGCGAATGGCGCCGTGCGACCATGATGGAGCTCGCAAGCGAGCACGCGGGCGAGGAAGTGTCCTTCGATCGCACGCGCGAGGAGCTCGTCGCCATTCTGGAGAAAAACGGCGGACATGCAGAAGACGCATGGGGCAAGGGCAAGCTCATCAGCGAGATCTTCGAGGCTGTGGCCGAGGAGAAGCTCGTGCAGCCCACCTTCGTGTGCGATCATCCGCTCGAGATTTCCCCGCTCGCCAAGAAGAAGGCGGACAACCCCGAGCTCACCGAGCGCTTTGAGCTGTTCATCTGCGGACACGAGTACGCGAACGCCTTCAACGAGCTGAACGACCCGGTCGACCAGGCCGAGCGCTTCCGCGCGCAGGTCGAGGCGAAGGATATGGGCGACGACGAGGCCATGGGCTACGATGCCGACTACATCCGCGCGCTCGAGTACGGCATGCCGCCGGCGGGTGGCGTGGGCGTGGGCATCGATCGTTTGACGATGCTGCTCACCGACTCCGCCACCATCCGCGACGTGCTGCTTTTCCCGCATATGAAGGACGAAGCCCCCGCGAGCGGAAAGGCGGCAGCAGCTGCCGCGGCGGCGCGCGCTGCGAAGGCGGAGCCTGCCGAGGCGGCATCCGAGCCCGAGCCGATTGACTTCTCGAAGGTGGTCATCGAGCCGCTGTTCGAGGAGCAGGTCGATTTCGACACCTTCAGCAAGTCTGACTTCCGTGCCGTGAAGGTGAAGGAATGCGTGGCCGTGCCCAAGTCCAAGAAGCTGCTGCAGTTCACGCTCGACGACGGCACGGGCAACGACCGCGTCATCCTGTCGGGTATTCACGCGTACTACGAGCCCGAGGAGCTCGTCGGCAAGACGCTCATCGCGATCGTCAACCTGCCGCCGCGCAAGATGATGGGCATCGACTCGTGCGGCATGCTCCTTTCCGCCGTGCACGAGGAGAAGGTCGAAGGCGACGCCACCGAGGAGCGCCTGAACCTGCTCATGGTGAACGACCGCATCCCCGCAGGTGCGAAGCTGTACTAAGCGTTTATCGAATCGCATAGTCTTGAAGGGCCGTCTGGGCAAATGTCCGGGCGGCCTTCTTCGTATCATGGGCAGCCCGTCATGCGTCCTTGATGAATCCGAACCACCTCCGATTTGTTTGGGTCTTGTTGATTTGCTTCGCGATGCTTTCTGTATTATGTATACGGACTTTCTCTGCATTAGCACTCACTTGACAAGAGTGCTAGTATGAATCGCAAACAAACGACCTTGTGAGAAACGAGGATACATGTCATTCGACAAGTTCACCGACAAGGCACGCAAGGTGCTCGTGCTGGCGCAGGACGAGGCCCGCAGCCTTCACCAGCCCTATGTGGGCACCGAGCACATCCTGCTCGGACTGATTCAGGAAAAGGAGGGCCTCGCCGCCCAGGCGCTCGAGCGTTTGGATATCAAGTACGACGCGGTGGTGCAGGCCATCCGTCAAGTCGTCACGATCGATGAGAGCGCCGACGTGTCCGGCCACCTCTCTTTCACCTCGCGCGTGAAGCGCGTGCTCGAGAACTCCCTGCGCGAGGCCATGCAGATGGGGCAGTCCTACATCTCGACCGAGCATCTGCTTTTGGGCATCGTGCGCGAGGGCGAGGGTACGGCGCTCGACGTGCTCGGCCGCTTGGGCGTGAAGGGCGACGACATCCGCGGCGCCTTGAACGACCTGGTGGGGCAGAGCCCTGTTTATGCCGGCCGCAGCGCATTCGACGCGATGGGGGCGTCTCCCGACAGCATGCTCAAGGAGTTCGGCACCGACCTCACCAAAAAGGCATCCGACGGCAAGCTCGACCCGGTCATCGGCCGTGCGGGCGAGATTGAGCGCGTCATGCAGGTGCTCTCGCGCCGCCAGAAGAACAACCCGCTGCTCATCGGCGAGCCGGGTGTGGGCAAGACCGCCGTCGTGGAAGGGCTCGCGCAGCTCATCGTTGCGAACCAGGTGCCCGACCTGCTGCGCAACAAGCGCTTGTTCACGCTTGACGTGTCCGCGCTCGTGGCGGGCAGCAAGTATCGCGGCGAGTTCGAGGATCGCCTGAAGAAGTGCATCAAAGAGGTGCAGGACGCGGGCGACATCATCCTGTTCATCGACGAGATGCACACGCTCATCGGCGCGGGCTCGGCCGAGGGCTCCATCGACGCTGCGGCCATCCTGAAGCCGCCGCTGTCGCGCGGCGAGATCCAGGTCATCGGCGCCACGACCATCGACGAGTACCGCAAGCATCTGGAGAAAGACTCCGCGCTTGAGCGCCGCTTCCAGCCCATCACCGTCGGCGAGCCCAACGAGGAGCAGGCCATCCGCATCCTGGGCGGCTTGCGCGATCGTTACGAGGCGCACCATCAGGTGCATTTCACCGACGAGGCGCTCCAGGCGGCCGTGGAGATGTCCGACCGCTACATCCAGGATCGCTTCCTGCCCGACAAGGCGATCGACGTCATCGACGAGGCGGGCGCGCGTATGCGCATCCGCAACATGACGCTGCCCAAGGAGCTGCGCGATTTGGACGACCAGCTGCGCGAGGTTCGCTCCAAGAAGGACAAGGCCATCGGTGCGCAGGATTTCGAGACCGCAGCCGAGTTGCGCGACAAGGAGAGCAAGCTTAAAGCCGAGCGCGAGCAGGCCGAGAAGAAGTGGGAGGAAGATACTTCCAAGCAGGTCTCCCAGGTCACGGTGAAGGATATCGCCGACGTGGTTTCCATGACCACGGGCGTGCCGGTGTCCAACTTGACCGAGGCCGAAACCGAGAAGCTTCTTCGCATGGAGGGTGTGCTGCATGAGCGCGTCATCGGCCAAGACGAGGCCGTGACGGCGCTTTCGAAGGCCATTCGCCGCAGCCGCGCGGGCTTGAAGGACCCGAAGCGCCCGGCAGGCAGCTTCATCTTCTTGGGCCCCTCGGGCGTGGGCAAGACCGAGCTTTCCAAGGCGCTCGCCGAGTTCCTGTTCAACTCCGAGGACGCGCTGTTGAGCTTCGATATGTCCGAGTACATGGAGAAGCACAGCGTGAGCCGTCTGGTCGGCTCGCCCCCAGGCTACGTCGGCTTCGACGAGGGCGGCCAGCTCACGAAGGCGGTGCGCCAAAAGCCGTACTCGGTCGTGCTCTTCGATGAGATCGAGAAGGCGCATCCCGATGTTTTCAACATCCTGCTGCAGATCCTCGAAGAAGGTCGCCTGACCGACGCGCAGGGCCGCACGGTCGACTTCCGCAACACGGTCATCATCATGACGTCGAACGTCGGAGCACGCGAGATCGCGCAGACGACGCCGCTTGGTTTCTCTGGTAGCGACCATGCGGGGCTTTCCGATAAGGAGATCAAGAGCCGCGTGATGGCTGAGATGAAGAAGCTGTTCAGGCCCGAATTCTTGAATCGCATCGACGAGATCATCGTGTTCAAGTCGCTCACCGACGAGCAGATCGCCCAGATTGTCGACCTTATGGTGGCCGATTTACGCGAGCGCATGATTGCACAGAACATGTCGATCAACCTGACGCTCGCGGCGACGAAGCTCATTGCGAAGGAGGGCACCGACACCACGTTCGGCGCGCGTCCCCTGCGTCGTGCAATACAGCGTCTTTTGGAGGATCCACTTTCCGAGCAGATTCTGGAAGGCAAGTGGCAGAGCGGCTCCATCGTGGATGTGGACGTGGATGAGTCCGGTGAGAACCTCGAATTCAAGCAAGGGTCGGGCGTCGTTCCCGCGCCGCGCAAGCGCGACAGCATCGCGCGCGATGCCGAGCTTCTGCTCACGAACTACGACTTGGGCCACGCGGGCTTGCCGAGCGCGGGCTCAGGCGGCGGCACAGCATCGGGCGGCGCCGCAGACTAACGCGAGCGAGCGCGGCGCAAGCGGGCGGCGCGGAGCGCGAATGCGGGCAAGCGAGCGCGGCGCGTGCGAGCTAGCGAGCGCTGCGTCGCGAGCACCCGGCAAACCTATCAGGCGGGCACCTATCTCAGGTGTCCGCTTTTTTGCGTTCCGAGAGGCTTTTGAGCTTGTGGCACGGGTGCCAGAAGGCGGAAAAGATGGGTGTGCAAATCTTTTCAAGGGCCGCATGGAGCAGACCCCCTCGTTGGTGGCCAACTGGGCGAGTTGTGCGCCGTTTTTTTCGGGCTGCGATTTAGCGTGAAATTCGTGACCAGGCATTTTGCAGGGCGTTCTGGCTTAGGCCGTGTCCCTGCGTGCTCAGCGACCGCCAAAACGTCGCACAATTCGCTCAAGTGACCACGAACTGGCCTGTGTGCTCCCGCTGAGGGTTCCGAAGCGGTCGATGGACTTGCTTCTTGCCCGTTTCCCACCCGCGCCCCCAGCAGCCTCACGCCTCGCGCCCCGCACGCAGCCCGCAGCCTCTTTCAACTTGTTATGCGGAATGACTCCGCTCGCTCGCTGCTTGCCGTAAAATAGCACGCAAACGATGCGTCGGGTCTCGGGCGCACTCGCACCCCCGCGGCCCGACGAACAAGGGAAGGACTCTCATGCCGAAAACGATCGACCCTATATACACGCCCTCCGTGCTCGATGTGCCGGACGCGATGTTCGATGACCTCGACTTCGATGCGCTCACGAAAACCGTGTGCGGCTTGCAGGGCGTTGTCGACCCCAAGCCGAAGACGGCCGCCATCATCCTGGCGGGCGGTTCGGGCGAGCGTTTCGGTCGCGAAGGCGGCAAGCAGCTCGTCGAAATCGCCGGGAAGCCTATTCTCACCTGGTCGGCAGAGGCGTTCGACGCTGTGGGCGACGTGGGGCTCATCGTCATCGTGTGCCCCGAGGACCGCCAGGAGGAATACCTCAACCGCGCGATCAACCCGTTCCCGTTCGTCACGCCCATCGTGGTCGCGCCCTCGGGTCCTTCGCGTCAGGAGTCGGCGTTCTCCGGCCTCGAGTACGTCACCGACGAGTACGACTATGTCGTCTTGCACGACGGCGCGCGTCCGCTCGTTTCTCCCGAGCTCATCTTGCACACCATCAACACCTGCAAGGGCAACATCGATTGCGACGGCGTCATCGTGGGGCACCCCGCGGTTGATACGCTCAAGATTGTGGAAGACGGCGTCATCATGGGCACGCCCGACCGCCGCGTGTTCTGGGATGCGCAAACGCCGCAGGTCTTCCGCACGGGAATTTACCGCCGTGCGCACGCGAGCGCGCTTTCCGATGGCTTCGTGGGCACCGACGACTCGTCGCTTATCGAGCGCCTCGGCGGCAAGGTCCTCGTGGTGGAAGGCAAGCGCAACAACATCAAGCTCACGGTGCCTGAGGACTACATGATGCTCGCTGCTGCCGTGCGCGCGCTCTATCTGAAGCAGCCGGAGGAATAGCCGATGGATCCCAGGAACCTCCGGATCGGCCAGGGCTACGATGTTCACCAGCTCGTTGAGGGACGCAAGCTCATCATGGGCGGCGTGGACATTCCCCATACGCGGGGCCTTCTCGGACACTCCGACGCCGACGTGCTCGCGCATGCGGTGGCCGACGCGCTTTTGGGCGGCGTTCGCGGAGGGGACATCGGCAAGCTGTTCCCCGACACCGATCCCGCTTACGAAGGCGCCGACTCCATGAAACTGCTCGCTGCCGTTGCCGGTTTCGTGCGCGATCGCGGCTACGAGATCCTCGACGTCGACAGCGTCATCGCGGCTCAGGCGCCAAAGCTTTCCCCCTACCGCGATCAGATGCGCGAGAACCTGGCGCGCGCGATGGGCATCTCGCCGGAAAACGTGGGCGTGAAGGCGACCACGACTGAGCATTTGGGCTTCGAAGGCCGCGAAGAGGGCATTTCGGCTACGGCGGTGGCTCTTCTCGTTCGATGTACGGATTGAGTTTGCTATAATCCTACTTGAACAGAGGGGTTTGCTATGAATATTTTCAAGACGATCGCCGAAGATGTCCGTGCCGTTAAGGAACGAGATCCTGCTGCGCAAAGCTCGTTCGTCATCTGGCTCACCTACCCAGGCCTCCACGCGCGCTGGTCGCATGTGGTGGAACACTGGCTGTGGAATCATGGCCTAAAGAGCCTCGCACGCATATCGTCGCAGTTCACGCGCTTCATGACGGGTGTGGAAATTCACCCGGGCGCCCAGATCGGCCGCCGGTTCTTCATCGACCATGCCATGGGCGTCATCATCGGCGAGACCACCATCATCGGCGATGATTGCACGCTCTACCAGGGCGTCACGCTCGGCGGTACCGGCAACGAGACCGGCAAGCGCCATCCGACTCTCGGCAACAACGTCATCGTGGGCGTGGGCGCGGCGGTGCTTGGCAACATCACCGTCGGCGATAACTCCAAGATCGGCGGCGGCGCGGTGGCGGTGAAGGACGTGCCGCCCAACTGCACGGTCGTCGGCATCCCCGGGCGCATCGTCAAGCGCGATGGCAAGCGAGTCACCAGCGAGCAGTCTGCCACCGCGAAGCGCATGGAGAGCCTCCCCGATATCGTGGAAGAGCAGCATCGCTCCAACTGCGCGCGCATCGACTACCTGGAGGCGCAGATCGCCGCGTTGCGCGACGAGGTCTGTCCGCAGTTCAAGAAGGCGCTCGCCGATGTTGAGCCTGTAAGCCCGGAGGATTTGGAAGAGGACTAGGCGCCCGCCAAACGAGCGCTTTCTCAGCTATCACAAGAAAGTATCAGGAACCTTATGATTAAGATCTACGACACCAAGCTGCGCCAAAAAGTCGAGTTCCAGCCGAAGGAGCCCGGCAAGATCAGCATGTACGTGTGCGGCCCGACCGTGTACAACCGCATCCACATCGGCAACGCGCGCACGTTCATCAGCTTCGACGTGATCCGCCGCTACCTCATCTGGCGCGGCTTCGACGTGACGTTCGTGCAAAATGTCACCGACGTTGACGACAAGATCATCAAACGCGCAGGTGAAGAGGGTAGAAGTGCGGCGGAGGTGGCCGCCGAATACACCCAGGCGTTCATCGGCGACATGCACGCGGCAGGCGTGCTCGACCCCGATGTGCGCCCGCGCGCCACAGGTGAGATATCCGACATGATCGCGCTCGTGCAGGAGCTCGTCGATGGTGGGCATGCCTACGAGGTCGAGGGCGACGTGTACTTCAGCGTGCGCTCGTACCCCTCTTACGGTGAGCTTTCCGGTCGCAATATCGACGAGATGGAATCGGGCCATCGCGAGCTTCGCGCCGATGGCCAGGGTCTTGAGGCTCGCAAGCGCGACCCGCTCGACGTCGCCCTGTGGAAGGCGGCCAAGCCTGGCGAGCCTTCGTGGGATTCCCCCTGGGGCAAGGGGCGCCCGGGCTGGCACATCGAGTGCTCGGCCATGTCGCGCAAGTACCTGGGGCTTCCCTTCGACATCCACGGCGGCGGCGCTGACCTGGTGTTTCCGCATCACGAGAACGAGCGTGCGCAAAGCGAGGCCGCGTGCGGCTGCACGTTCGCGCGCCACTGGATGCACTCCGGCATGCTGCAGATCGCCAACGAGAAGACCGGCGAGATTGAGAAGATGTCGAAATCGCTCAACAACTTCCTGCTTCTGCACGAGGCGCTCGACATCGTGCGCCCCGAGACGCTGCGCATGCTCATGCTGCAGACGCACTACCGCAGCCCGCTCGTGTTCGGCGACGCCCGCTTGGCCGAGGCCGACGCGGCGCTCACGCGCATCGAGAACACGGTGAAGAACCTCGAGTGGCTGCTTGCGTCCGCGACGGGCGAGGGCGCAAGCGCGCTCGACGCTGCGGCAATCGAGGGGGCAACGCAGACGGCGCGTGCGGCCTTCGTCGACGCGATGGACGACGACTTCAACGCCCCCGCCGCACTGGGCGCGGTGTTTACCCTGGTCGGCGACGTGAACAGCGCGATCGCGGGCAAGGAGCCCACCGCTGCCGATGTGCCCGCGCTCATCGCCGCGCGCGACTCGATCGCCGAGCTCATGGGCGTGTTCGGCATCGACGTCGCGGCGGCTACTGCCGAGGGCGACGCCTATCCCGTCGAGGTCGTCGACCTTGCCGCCGAGCTCGCCGGGTACGCGGGCGGCAACGCGACCGAGGCCGTTGAGGCGCTCGTGGCCCTTCGTGCCGAGGCGCGCGCTTCGAAGGATTGGGCCCGCGCCGATGCGGTGCGCGATGGCATGGCAGCGCTCGGCCTCACGATCAAGGACACGCCGCAAGGCCCTCAGGTGGAAATGGCGTAGCGCAGGCGCGCCTCAGACGAGCGGAAGAGCGTGATCATCTGAATACCCAACGCAACATGGAGCTCCTTGCGCCTGCAGGGGGTATCGAGCAGCTGCGCGCTGCCGTGCGCTTCGGCGCGGACGCGGTGTACCTGGCCTCTGATCGCTTCGGCATGCGCGCCCGCGCGGCGAACTTCGCGCTTGAGGACATCCCCGCTGCGGTGGAAATCGCCCACGCCGCGGGCGTGAAGGTGCACGTCACCGCAAATATTCTTATGGAACAAGGCGACCTGGCCGCGCTGCCTGACTACTTCCGCGCACTCGATGCGGCGGGGGTCGACGCCTTCATCATCGGCGATTTGGGGGCGGCCGCCATTGCCCGTCGCGTGGCCCCGCGCGTGGCGCTCCACGTGTCTACCCAGGCATCCGTCGCCAACTCCGAAGCGGCGCGCGTGTGGCATAGCTTGGGAGCGAGCCGCGTGGTGTGCGCGCGGGAGATGTCGCTTGACGATATCGCCCGCATGCGCGAGGACATGCCGGCAGACATGGAAATCGAGGCGTTCGCGCACGGTGCCATGTGCATGGCGGTCTCGGGGCGCTGCCTTATCAGCTCCTATCTCACCGGCCGCTCGGGCAACCGCGGGCACTGCACGCAGCCCTGCCGCTGGAGCTACACGCTCGAGGAGGAGAAGCGTCCGGGCGAGCATTTTCCCATCGAGGAAGACGACCGCGGCACGTTCATCATGAACGCGAAGGACATGAACATGCTCGCGCACCTTGACGCGCTGCGGGCGGCGGGCGTGGACTCCATCAAGATCGAAGGGCGCAACAAGAAGGCGTTTTACGTGGCCAGCGTGGTGAACGCATATCGTCAGGTGCTCGACGGTGCGCCGGTCGCCGATTTCGCACCCGAGCTTGAGGCGGTGTCGCATCGCCCGTACGGGACGGGGTTCTTCTTTGACGAGGCTGAGCAGGCTTCTAACTACGATGGCTATGAGCAGCAGGCGATGCACGTAGCCGACGTCGTCTCGTCAGATGCGGGGACTCGCACCATCGTTGCGCGCTGCCGCAATCGCTTCGCGGAAGGGGAGGAACTCGAGGTTCTCAGCCCGCGGGTGCCGATTACCCGTGTTGTCGTGCGCAATCTCACATGGCTGCCCGATCCCATGGAAAGCGATCCCGACCCTGCGCCGGTGCCCGTGCCCGTGGCGAACCGCTCGTGTGGCATCTATCGCTTCTCGGTTGGGGCAGCGGCCGGAGAAGGCGCAGTTGCCGCTGCCGCGACTGGGGCTGAGACCGACGCCGGTGTCGGCGCTGCTCTCGAGGCGGGCACCAGCGCTGCAGTCGACGCTGCCGCGATTCTCGCCGATGATGGGGCCGCTGCTGCCGGAGCAGACGCCGGGGCGAGCGATGCCGCCGCAGCTGGTGCCGATGCTGTTCCCGCGGCTCGCGCGGGTGCAGGCATCACCGGCCTCTCCCTTCCCGCTGCGGGGGACTTCCTGCGTGTGCGCCGTTTCCGCCGCTCGGCGCGCTCGGGCGCATAGGACAGCGTGACGCCCGCGATCGGCGCAACCTTCGCGGGCGTCACGTTCCCATTTCGGGACACACGAGCCGCGCCCCCGAGGCGATTCCCGTCGCGCCGCTTCGCCAACTCCCGGCTCGTTTTCCCCTGCTGAATAGCTACGCCCGGGGGCGTGATATAGTCACTTTCACGTGGGATTTCGAAAAAGCGCCTGGCGCTCGCTATTTCTTCGCCCAACCCTTAAAAGTCCGCGCGCTTCTTGATATCATGTTCCCAAGGTAAACCCGAAGAAAGGGGTCGCTTATGGGAACCAAGGCGGTCGATGCTCTCGAAATATCCTTTGAGGATATGCCCATGTACCTGCGCGCCAAGCATTCGGTGTACATGGACGTCAATGGAGCGAGCTATTACCTCACCGATGTGAACGATCGGTACTGGCGCGCGCAGGACACCTCCCGGAAAAACGAGAAGGGCCACTACGTCGATTGTAGCGAGCTTGTGCCGACGGTCGGCGAGTTCCTCGACATTCCCTTCGTCGATGGCAAGAGCCTGAAGGAAGTGTTCGACGACGCGACATTCTACGCATCGGAAAGGCCCGAAGACGAGTAAAAGGCGAAGGCCATTTCAACAATCAAATAGCAAAACCTTAAGGCGGCTTCGGCCGCCTCTTTAATTGCTACTGTTGTGATACCATGTGACTCGTAACGGTGGTCGCGCCAGGGGGAGCGGCCTTTGGCTTAGACGACGAGAAAGAGAGAAGCCTTATGGCAGAAGAACAAGAGTGCTCGCATTCGTGCGGCAGCTGCGGCGTTGAGGGCTGCGGCGAGCGCACGGCACCTTCCAAGTACGCGACCAACGCGGCGAGCAACGTGAAGCACGTGATCGGCGTTGTGTCCGGCAAGGGCGGCGTTGGCAAGTCCCTCGTGACGAGCCTGCTCGCAAGCGAGCTGCGCAAGAAGGGTTTCAACGTCGGCATCCTGGACGCCGACGTCACCGGCCCCTCCATCCCGAAGACGTTCGGCGTGACCGACAAGCTGCATGCCGATGAGACGGGCATCTACCCGGCGCTTACCGACAGCGGCATCAAGGTCATGTCCGTGAACCTCATGCTCCCGAAGGGCGACATGCCCGTCGCATGGCGCGGCCCGGTCGTCTCCGGTATCATCAAGCAGTTCTGGGACGAGACCAACTGGGGCGACGTCGACTACATGCTGATCGACATGCCTCCGGGAACCTCCGATGTGTTCCTCACGGTGTTCCAGATGCTGCCCGTTGATGGCATCGTCACCGTTTCCGCACCTCAGGAGCTTGTTGCCATGATCGTCGGCAAGGCGGTCAATTTGGCGCACGACCTGGATGTCCCCGTTGTGGGCCTGGTCGAGAACATGGCGTACTTCAAGTGTGACGAGTGCGGCAAGGAGCATCATATCTTCGGCGAGCCTCAGGGTGCTGCCGTTGCCGAGAAATACGGCATCCCCGCAGTGGCTACGCTGCCGATCGACCCGAAGTTCGCAGCCCTGTGCGACGAGGGCAAGGTCGAGGAATACGATGTTGCCGGTGCGCTCGACGACATCATCGCCCATGTGGAGGCTGCAAAGCGCGAAGAGGCCGAGGAGAAGGCCGAATAGCGCTCGCGAGAAGACTTGACCCCAGGGGCAGGCTTCTCAAGCGTGCGACTAGCCAAGCGCCGCCTCGCGGAATGAGGCGGCGCTTTTGTTTTGGAGTAGGGCACGGTGTCCCTGTACAAAAACGACGATATGTTGTGCAGAAACTATGTAGAACTCCTCAAAATGAGCGAATTTGAGGAATAACGCGACGTGATATCGCTTTTGATGCGACATTTTCGGTACAGCTAAGAGGGATAATCAGGCAGCATCACTATTCCTTCACAACTTATCGTCATTTTTGTACACGAGTGATCGATGGAGTCGGTTGGGGCGCTGGGGGAATATTTTTCGGGCTCGCGCCTCGCGCTGGCGCAATCTTGCAGCAGGCGGCATCATGTCGAGTTGGCGTCCGGCTGTGGGTCTTATCGCTTAATTGCTCGAGGAGATTGCGCTGAAATCCCATATGTTTTTTGCGGAGGAAGGGGATGGTGGCGTGCGCATGTTCTCGCGTGCGGCTTATCGGGGCATGGCGACTTCTTGCGCTCGCCGGCGGCGTCACGACCGCTGTGTGCGGCTTCAGCAAACTCGCTGAAAACTTTTTCAAAAAAGTGCTTGACCGAAATCGTCGTTCTGTTAGTATAGTCGATGCACCTTTTACGGGGAATTAGCTCAGCTGGGAGAGCGCATGGCTGGCAGCCATGAGGTCAGGGG
>NZ_DBFSAP010000056.1:0-2353 GCF_048412355.1 Ellagibacter sp. | reverse complement strand
TTCTTCATGAGATTCCTTCCTTCGCACACCGCGCTCGCTCGTCGCGCACGGTACCCTTCCCTGTGCTACTGCACTTTACTGCGCTAAAGTGTTGCCAGTATACCACAGATACCCATCCGTCGCGCAAGCGGTCGAAATAATACGACCACAGGAAGGGCCGCTCGCTGACGGCGCGCGTTATCGGCCCGTCGACTTCAGGCGCGAGAGCAGGCTTCCGCGAGCAGGAGGATCAGGAAGATGGATAAGCCGCGGCTCGAAGTCGAAGAGCTCGGAAGTGGCAATCACATTGGAGACCGTGATGCACTTCTGCAAGCAGGTGTCGGCGCACAGATTGCATTGCACGCATTCCATCAGCTGGAACTCCAAGTAGCTGCCCTCTCCCGAAGCGGGCTTCTCCTCGCTTTTCTTAAGTGCCCCCGTCGGACAGAACACAGTGCACATCCCGCACGCGCGGCACTTCGACTCATCGATCGATACGCTTCCGAACAGGCGCGTCTCGATTTCGGGCACAACGCTCTGACCGATTGCGTCCATCGCGTCGAGCGTGTTCATTCGCCGCGAAGGCTCGAATTGTGGCAGCCCACCGTCCTTGTCGGGTCGGAGCAGCTCGCGAAGGTTCAGCTCCTTCTTCACATTCTGCTTGCCGAGCGTCTCGTCGAGCGCCTTCTCCGTCGCGACCTTCACGGCATCTTTCGCCATACCGCCCGCCTGCGAGAAGAACCCGCGGCGCGCCGCGGCGAACGACTTGCGCCCGCTCGTCTCTATCGCCTCGGGAGGAAACTCCGAGGCGCGGCGAACGCGGACGCTCGACCCCTGCGCCGCGAGCAGGGAGTTTGCCGACTCAACCGTCGCCGTGACGCCCTCGCTCGTACCGCCGAACTTGCAGGTCGAACACGTTCCGTCGACGAGCGCCACATCGCCCACGCCGTGGGACGCAAGCTGCAAGAGGAGGCTTTCCTCCATGCGCGCAAGGCAGGGGACGGACACGTATTTGTCGGGATCGCCCTCTCGGCGCGCAGCCATGCGGGCACATGCGAACACGGAGAGGCTGCCGCCGAGCGCACGTGTAGCCGAGGCAGCAGCGCTGGCGAGCTCAACATCGGCAGGCTCGACGGGAACAAGCGCCTCGGTGGGACAGACGACCGTACAGGCGCCGCAGGAAACGCAGGCCTCCGCGTCGATCTTCACGCTGTTGTCGCCGACCGAGATCGCGTCCGCAACGCACGCTTCGATGCATTTGCGGCACGTCGAATGGCGGTTGCGCACCGCCACGCAACGCTTCTCGACCACGAGGACCGACTTGCCTCCGAGAGCCTCGGCAACATCGGCTATGTCAGAAAGGTTCGGCATTCTAAGATCACTGCCTTTCGCGGACCCCGCATCTGCAGCGAGGCGCCATCCCCTCGATGGAGAAGCTAGCCCTCCATCACCATGTCTTCGAGCGCATGCAGCTCATCGGGCGTGTTCGCGTTGATGAAGCAACCGCCCATCGGCTCCGCCTCAAGCACTTTGCTCTGGGGAAACTCATGGACGACCACAGACTCGTCCCCGAAAAACGACTGCGCGCGTTTCTCGCCGCGATCGAGCGCACGGCGCACGGCGGGCAGGCACTCCATGCGACGGTACATCGCATGGAAGGGCTCGAAACCGTGCTTGTTCACAGGAACGACCACGTCGGCCCCGGTCTCGTTCATGCGCAGCGCCTCGGCGACCACGAGAGCACCCGACGCGAAAACCATATCGCATGCAACAATGGCGACATAGGGGTTGCGCGCCGCTTGGAGCGCGGTGTACAGACCCGGCAGCGCGCCGCGGCTCGAGAAGATATCGCACACAAGTTGGATATTGAGCTGCGGAAACTCCTGATGCAGGAACGTCAGGTTGTCGGGCTCGTTGGTCGTGATGACCAGGTCGTCAGCCACGGGGCTTAAGCGCTCGATCAGACGGCAGATGAGCGGACGACCCAAAAACGGGACGGTCGCTTTGCTGCGGCCCATGCGTCGGCTCTCGCCGCCTGCCTGGATGACCACCGTCACGCGCGGGCGCACGAAATGGGATTCCACGAAATCAGCGAGGGCAATCGTGTCGTTAAGATCGAACGCGGGAATGCCGTAGATCGCCGCAGCCTCGATTGCACGAGGAATATCGGTCACGATGGCAACGGTGTTCACGCCGGGCATCTTGCGCACGAGGTCGGGGTGGATGCCACCTTCCGCGGCCGCAGCCGCCAGCGCGTCGAGATCTTCGTCCGCAGGCGCCTGCGCAGCATCTTCCCCGTCGTTGCGAAGGTTGTCGTCCAAAGCCTCCTCCGCGCCCTCGATCCGCTCGCCTTCAGGCGTGAAAAGGCATTTCG
>NZ_DBFSAP010000055.1:0-50192 GCF_048412355.1 Ellagibacter sp. | reverse complement strand
ACCTGGGCGATGAGGTCCAACGCGCGCTTCCGCGCCAGGTCGTGCTAGAATGCGGTCATCCGCAGCGCCGACGGCGCCCCGATCCCCGTCGCACCGGCAAGGCTTCCGGTCGGCTTTTCCCGCAAAACTTAACTCGCACCTTCTTGCGTTCAATAGCGAAGCGTTCTATTATTCCTACTCAGTTACTAGAAGTTACGTAAAGGCCGCAAGTCCTCGCCGCGAGCTCGCTCGCACGGACTGGCGGCCTTTTTCGCACTGAGGGGAGAAACCATCATGGAAAACACCGGCCACGTTCGCTCCGTCAACGTCTCCGAGCGCAAGGGCACGCGTAAAAAGCCAGTTGAGAGTGGGCAAATCCATATCGACCCGCACCATGGTGTGACGGGCGACGCCCATGCCGGCGATTGGCATCGCCAGGTGTCGCTGCTCGCCTGGGAATCCATCGAGAAGGCGCGCGCGATGGGCCTCGATGTGAAGGAGGGCGACTTCGCCGAGAACATCACCACCGAGGGGATAGACCTGCTCGCGCTGCCACTCGGCACCCAGGTGAAGATCGGCGACGAGGTTGTGCTCGAGCTTTCCCAGATCGGTAAGGTGTGCCACAAGAAGTGCGCCATCTATTACCTGGCGGGCGACTGCATCTTCCCGCGCGAGGGCATCTTCTTCGAGGTCGTTACCGGCGGCACAGTGTCGGTGGGCGATGCCATCGTCGTCACCAAGATGGGCGACGGCCACTGCAAGTACACCCCGCAAGAAGCGCTCGACGAGATCGACAAGGTGCGCGCCGAGGAGGCGGCCGAGAAGGCCGCGAAGGCGAAAGAGGCCGCTACCGCCAACGCGTAGCGGGTTCACCGCGCTTGCCAAGTGCGCTGATATCATTTCGTCCTCTCGTTCAACTCTGGTTTTGCTCAGATACCCCGTATGGCGTATGGCGCGCCGTGCGGGGTTTGCGCATAATGGGGGCATGGACGGTGTACTCATACATAATAAGGAAATGACCCCGCGCGATTGGGCGATCGATGTCGCGGTGGCGATGGTTGCCTTTGCTTTCGGCGCCGTGCAGCTCATGGTCTCCGCGAGCCTCATCCTCCCTGATGAGACCTTGCGCCGCATGCTCGGTATCGAGGCGGTCGTTCCCGCAACCTCGTCCTTCATCGCGCTTGCGCTCACGACATTTCCCCTCGTGGCGCGCAGGAAATCCCCTTGGCTCGTCTTCGTGTTCACTCTCGTGGTGTTCGTCGGGCTGCAAAACACCTTCCATGGCTCCACGCTCGCCGTCTTCGGGCCGATGGTCGCTCTGTTCACTATCGTCGTGGAATGCTCGCACGTCGAGATGGCCATCGCCTGCGTTGCGAGTGCCTTAGGGCTCGCCGCGGCGACGTACGGCGGAACCTCGGCTGCGCTGTGGTTCTGGGCGTACGTGCAAAACCTCGTGCTCATGGCCGCCTCGGCGCTCGGTGGGTTGGCCGTGTGCGCCCATCGCGATTCCGTGCGGGCCACCGAGCAGCGAGCCGAGGAGGCCGAGCGCACGCGCGAGGAAGTGGCTGCCCGCCGCGTCGAGGAGGAACGCGTTCGCATCGCCCGCGAGGTCCACGACATCACGGCTCACTCGCTTTCGGCGGTCAGCATTCAAACTGCGGCGGCCGAGCGCCTGATCGAGCGCGATCCCGCCGCCGCGAAGGAAGCGGTGTCGCTCGCTCACAAGACCGCGAAAGAGGCGCTCGAGGAAATCCGCGCGATGATCGGCGTGCTCAGGACGGGGGATTCCTCCGCCGAGACCACGCCGACCGAGGGCACGGCGCGCCTTGTGGATTTGGCGGACTACCTTCGAGAAGCAGGGGTTGCCGCAACGCTCGACGTGTCGGGCTACGACCGGGAAGCGACGCCGGCGTTCATCGATATCGCGCTGTTCGGCATTGCCCGCGAGGCCACGACCAACATCGTCCGCCACGCCCACGCGAGAAACGCGTCGATCGTCCTCGAAAGCGACGGCGTGAAGGCGACGCTTACCGTGCAAGATGACGGCGACGGCTCGATGGGCGCCGCGAAAGGGGCGCCTTTGACGGGCGGTCACGGCATCGACGGCATGAAGGAGCGCGCGAAGCTGCTTGGCGGCACCCTCGACGCGGGTCCGCTTCCCAGCGGCGGCTTTCGCGTTCGCGCGTCCATTCCCGTCGGCGACTCGTCTGCAAGCTTCGGTGCTGCGCGCGGGGAAGGGGAATCCCATGAGCGAAGATAGGCGGAAAGCGGCGGGATTTCCCGTGGATTCCGAGTTCGGTGCGCGCGATGCCAGCAGCGCCCGTGTCGCAAGTGACCAGGCCTTATCCAAGGAAGCGCTGCGCATCCTCGTCGCAGATGACCAGGATCTTGTGAGAAGTGGATTTCGCATGATTCTCAACTCCTACGACGGGCTTTCGGTTGCGGGCGAAGCGCGCAACGGCGAAGAGGCGGTCTACCTCGCCCAGAAGATCCGCCCCGACGTGGTGCTCATGGACATCCGCATGCCGGTGCGAAACGGCATCGACGCCACGCGCGACATCACATCGAACCCGCTGCTCGCAGGTACGCACGTCCTCGTTCTCACCACGTTCGACATCGACGAGTACGTCTACGACGCGCTCGCTGCGGGGGCGAGCGGCTTTTTGCTGAAAGACGCCGAGCCCGACGACATCGTCGAGGCAATCCACGTCGTCGCACGCGGCGATGCCCTCATTCAACCCTCGGTCATGCGCCGTCTGGTGGAGACATTCGTGGCGTCGCGCCCGCGCGCGGGCATGCCGCAAGGCTCGCATGCGCGGGAGGCCATACGGTCGCTCACCGACCGCGAGCGAGAGATTCTCATGCTCGTCGCGCGGGGGCTCACCAATGAGGAAATCGCAGGCGAACTAATAATTTCTCCTGCAACGGTGAAAACGCACGTCGCCCGCATCATGGGAAAGCTCGATGCGCACGACCGGGCGCAGCTCGTGGTGTGCGCCTATGAGAGCGGTCTCGTTTCCCCGCGTTCAATGTGAATTATGAACGCAGTGTGGCGATTCGATAAAACCTAAGTCCCTATCGCTCAAGTTTTCTGCAAAATGCTTGCATTCGCCTTCCCAGATGCTATAGTAACCCAATGTTGTTAGCACTCACGTTCGAAGAGTGCTAGCACTCGAAAGCTCGGTATTAACAACCATCGATTCAAGGTTGATGAGAGGAAGGCAAGCAATGATGAACCTTAAGCCGCTCGGCGATCGCGTCATCGTGAAGCAGGACGAAGCAGAGGAAACCACCGCAGGTGGCCTCATCCTCGCGCACGACGCGAAGGAAAAGCCCCAGACGGGCGTCGTCCTCAAGGTGGGCGAGGGCAAGCTCGACAAGGACGGCAACCTCGTTCCCGTGCCCGTGAAGGAAGGCGACCGCGTGCTTTATGGCAAGTACGGTGGAACCGAAGTCAAGGTCAACGGCGAAGAGGTTATGATTCTTCGCTCCGAGGACATCTACGCGGTCTTCGAATAGCTTCTCCGGCGGCTTTCAGCGGCGGCTCCGAAAGCGCTCGTCGCCTTCACGCCTGGTCACAAGGCCATACGGTGCGCGCATACAACGATTTCGCTTTCGGAATCTACCGTGAAAGCCCGTCTTTTACGTAGTTGAGTTCTTTCTAGGAAAGGAAGCCTAAAAATGGCTAAGGATATCAAGTTCGAATCTGACGCCCGCTCCGCTCTCGCGGCCGGCGTTTCCAAGCTCGCCGATGCCGTGAAGGTCACGCTTGGCCCCAAGGGCCGCTACGTCGCCCTCGAGAAGTCCTACGGCGCGCCGGTCGTCACCAACGACGGCGTCACCGTCGCGAAGGAAGTCGAGCTGGAAGATCCCGTTGAGAACATGGGCGCCCAGCTCATCCGCGAGGCTGCCGTGAAGACCAACGACGACGCGGGCGACGGCACCACGACCGCAACCCTGCTCGCCGACGTTATCGTCAACGAGGGCCTGCGCAACGTCACCGCTGGCGCTGACGCGCTCGGCATCCGCCGCGGCATCCAGAAGGCGACCAACGCCGTTGTCGAGGCCATCAAGGCAAACGCTCAGACCATCGACACCAAGGAGCAGATTGCCAACGTCGGCACCATCTCCGCGGGCGACCCCGAGATCGGCGAGAAGATCGCTGAGGCTATGGAGGCTGTCGGCAAGGACGGCGCCATCTCCGTCGAGGATTCCCAGACGTTCGGTATGGACGTGAACATCGTCGAGGGCATGCAGTACGATCGCGGCTACATCTCTCCGTACATGGCGACCGACGCCGAGAAGATGGAAGCGAACCTGAAGGACCCGTTCATTCTGCTCACCGACCAGAAGGTCACCAACATCCAGGATATGGTCTCGCTGCTCGAGTCGATCATCAAGACCGGCCGCCCGCTGTTCCTCGTCGCTGAGGACGTCGAAGGCGAAGCGCTTGCCACCATCCTGCTCAACAAGCTGCGCGGCACCTTCAACTGCGTCGCCATCAAGGCCCCCGGCTTCGGCGATCGCCGCAAGCGCATCCTTGAGGACATGGCCGCCGTCACCGGCGCGACCGTCGTCTCGAAGGATCTCGGTATGACGCTCGCCGACGTCACCATCGACATGCTCGGCACCGCCAAGACCGTCAAGGTCACCAAGGAGAACTCGCTCATCGTCGACGGCGCGGGCGAGAAGAAGGACATCGAGGACCGCATCGCCCAGATCAAGGCCGAGCTCGATCGCACCGAGTCCGACTTCGACCGCGAGAAGCTTCAGGAGCGCCTCGCCAAGCTCTCCGGCGGCGTGGCAGTGCTCAAGGTCGGTGCTGCAACCGAGTCCGAGCTCAAGGAGAAGAAGTCCCGCATCGAAGACGCGCTGCAGGCAACGCGCGCAGCTGTCGAAGAGGGCATCGTTCCTGGCGGCGGCGTCGCTCTGCTCGACGTTGTCTCCGAGCTCGACAAGATCGAGACCACCGATAAGGACGAACTCGTCGGCATCGACATCATCCGCAAGGCCCTCGAGGCCCCGATTCGCGCAATCGCCCAGAACGCCGGCTTCGAAGGCTCCGTTGTGGTCGAGAGGATCAAGGGTCTGCCCACTGGTGAAGGCCTGAACTGCGCAACCGGTGAGTACGGCAACATGATCGAGATGGGCGTGAACGACCCGGTCAAGGTTACCCGCACGGCGCTGCAGTCCGCAGCCTCCGTCGCCGGCCTCATCCTCATCACCGAGGCCACGATCAACGAGATCCCCAAGGACGGTCCCGACCTCTCCGCTCTCGCTGCAGCAGGTCAGGGCGGCGGCATGGGCATGATGTAATGGGGTTGCGATGATCTGACGATCATCGCAACTGCTCGACGCTGCGGGCCCGCCTGGCGGTCCAGCTGGCGCTCCAAGGTTTCGTCGCGTACCGAAGTACGCGTCCTCAACCTTTCGCGCCATCTGAACTCGCCAGGCGGGCCCTCGCTGTCTTTTAGGGCGAAAGTGCGTCATTTTCTCGCGTACCGAAGTACGCGTCGAAATCCTTTCGCACGCCCCGCATCCGCCAGGGGCCTTCTCGCTGTCTTCGGGACGAAAGTGATAAAGCCCCCTCTCTTCCTGCGCGTCCTCAACCTTGTGCCCTGGTCGGAGCGCTTGTCAAGAATTGTCTTTCCTTTTGCCGGGTGTTATTTTGTGCTGTGTTGCGACACTGGACGGAGCCTCATCACGCTCTAAGAGTTGAAAGGCGTTGAAGACGATGAGCGGTATTGCTTGCGAGAGTTGCCGGGTAGCAGCTTGCGAACATCTGGACAAGACGGCGCCTGATTTCTGCGTTCAGGCATCAATCACCAAAGAGATGCATGATGAAGCGCTGCGTCTCTACAACGAGCCCGAGAACCATCTCATAATGGAATCTGCCGCGATAGTCAGCGCTGAGACGGTTAACTCGACACGTGTTCAGGACACGATCAAGTTTGCGTCCTGCATGGGAGCATCTCTTGTCGGCATAGCAACATGCACGGCCATGCTAAGGGAAACGCGCATTCTCGCAGACCTTCTTCGAAAGGCTGGGTTTGAAGTGTGGGCAGTTGGCTGCAAGCTGGAAAGCAACATGAAAGCCGATCTGAACATCGACGCACCTTCTTTGGCTGAGGATTGCGTTATCTGCAATCCGATTATGCAGGCTTTGCTGCTCAACGATGCCAAGACGGACCTGAATATCCTCATGGGGATATGCGTCGGGCATGATGCGCTTTTCTGCAAATACTCAAATGCGCCCGCAGTGACTTTGGTCGCAAAGGATTTCGTGACGGTTCATAACCCCTGTTCAGTGCTCTATTCCGTCGATTCGGTTTACAGGGGCAAGCTGGAAAAAACCATTGGGGAAATCGCGTCCGACAAAGGGGAATGAGGCGCCTGAGGCCCCCGCAGGACGGGAGCGATATATGCTAGAGGGCGAATATCGCTCACCCAAGGGGTAAAAGCGGCAGGATGGCAAACCAAACGGGTGGCACCAAAAGCGCGGGCAGGAGATTCATGACCGAAATCTCCTTGATCTTCAAGATGGACAGGCCCGATGCGAGAATCAGAAATCCGCCGACGATGGTGATCTCGCACATCAGGTTCGCGGTCATAAGCGGCTCGAGCCACTGCGCCAAAAGGAAGATCGAACCCTGCCAGCAAAAGAGCACCACGCCCGCGAGCGCCATGCCGACGCCGAATGACGACGCTAAGACCATCGAGGTCACGAAGTCGAGTGTCGCGTTGGTAAGCAGGAAGGTCTCGTCGCCGTAAAGCGCGCTGTTGATCGGCCCCAAGATGGAAAGCGTGCCGAAGCAGAAGAGCACGATGCCAGTCGAAAGACCACGTGAGAGGTTGGTTCCGCCGCTTCCATCCGCCTTCGATTTCGACAGGCGCTTGGTCAGGCGGTCGAAGCGTCCCTCGATGTCGATCGCTGTGCCCACGACGCCTCCGATGGCGAGGCTCGCGATGAACAGCACGGGATAGACGCTTCCGCTCATGCCCTCGACCACGGAATGAAGACCAAGGCCCGTCGCCGCAAGACCCATCGCGCAGAATAGGATGTTCTGGTATTTCTCGCCAAGTCCGCGTTTCGCAAGGCTTCCGATGGCGCTCCCTACGACGATTGCGGCGGTGTTGACGACGGTTCCGATCATGGTCGTGTTTGCTCCTTCTGTTTTTCTTGTCACTTGGCGAAACTGCGCGCACGTTGCTGCCCGCGCGAAAGTCACTGCGCTAGAATACCTCGCTATGGAAGAAATCATGCATATCGCGGGGCACGTCCTCGAACACTCAATAGAAGACACACTCTACCTTATCCCGTTTCTGTTCGTCACCTATCTAGCGATGGAGTGGCTCGAGCACAAGGCGGGCGACAAGGCGCAAAACGCCATCAAGCGCGCGGGGAAGGCGGGCCCCGTCATTGGCGCGGTGCTCGGTGTTGTGCCCCAATGCGGCTTTTCTGCTGCGGCCTCGACGCTCTACGCGGGTCGCGTCATCACGGTCGGCACGCTCATCGCCGTGCTCCTGTCCACCTCCGATGAGATGATTCCCATCTTCCTCGCGGCTCAGGTGCCCCTTTCCACCATGGGCGCTATCCTGGGTGCGAAGGTGGTCGTGGGCATCATCGCGGGCCTTGCGCTCGACGGTGTGCTTCGCTTGCTCCATCGTCCCGAAGAGCACCTGCGCATCCACGAGCTCTGCCAGCGCGATCATTGCCACTGCAACGGCGAATGTCACGCCTGCGAGGAGAATCCCGAGCTTGCCTACGAGGCTGAAAAGGACGAGGAACACCATCATGACCACGCGGGCGCCTCCATCGTGAAGAGCGCGCTCAAGCACACTGCCCAGGTCACAGTCTTCATTTTCATCGTCACGCTGCTTTTGAACGTGGTGCTCGAAACGGTGGGCGAGGACGCACTGGCGCAGATTCTCGGCTCGAACAGCGCGCTTTCGGTCGTTGTGGCGGCCATCGTGGGCCTCATCCCGAACTGCGCGGCGAGCGTCGTTATCGCCGACCTATATGTGGAAGGCGTGCTCGGCGCGGGGGCCATGTTCGCTGGTCTGCTTGTGAGCGCGGGTGTGGGTCTTCTCGTACTTTTCCGCGCGAACCGTCGACCTAAGCAAAACCTCGCCATCGTGGCGACGATGCTCGGCGTGGGAATCGCGTGCGGCTTCATCATTTCGGCTGTGGGGATCGTGTTCTAGCCCAAGTTCCCAGCCCGGGCGATTCAAGCTGGTTTTGGGCGCCTGGGGCATTTTCTAGCAAAAACGGGGGTCTCCCTTAAGTCCGGTGGTTGAGAATCCCGCGTCGTGAGCCATGGCAAGCGCGCGGTCGGCCGAAAATCCCTTCCATTCGCGCTCGGAAAACTCGGTGTCGCGCGGAATGGCACCGCGCTCGATGGTGAAGCGGTTCGACCCCGGTTCCATTCCTGTAACCTCATCAGGGTATATGCCTACATAACGGTATGTGCTGTTTGCAGCGAGGCGCACGACGGAGAATATGTGGCAAAGCCGTTCGCGTCCCAGCATGGGAAGGGTCCCCAAAGGCGTGCCCGACGCGGGGATGCGCGGCATCACGCCGAGCTCGTAGGGGCGCTGCATCGCCGCGAACGCGATGCGCTCGGCGATTTCCTCGTCGGTGTGCTCGACGTCGATGGGCTCGATGCAGGTCGAGAACTTAAGCGGCAACTCGGCGATGACTCTGATGGTGGCTTTGCGCACCTCGGGGATCGAAAGGCGTGTCCGTCCCCTCGTGGAGGCGCAGCACATGGTAGGCCGAGCTCGCCCCCGCGAAGTAGAGCTTTTGTGCGGCCTGGGCGTCAAGCTCGCCGGTATTGACGCTCATTTCGTAAAGGCCGGGTACGTTTTCCCTGATGGTCCGCACATGGAAGCAAAGCTTGTCAAGGTCGTAGAACTCCGTTGTGCGAAGCGTCAGATGGTTCACACCCGCTTTCACGTACTCGTTCGCGATTCGCACGATTTCGGCGCTTTCGAGCTCTGCACGTTTCTTCGCATTCCCCCATTTCTCGGCGCAAAGCGCCTGATAGGGCGGATTGGCGGGGTCGCGGGGGAAATCGCTCGGTACTTCCCACCGCGTAAGGATCTTTCCTGGAGCCGCCGAGAACATGACGATGCGTGAGGATGCGAGCACCGCCTCGGATATGTTGTGGGTCACGAACACGATGGTCTTGCCCGGCTTTCCAAAGCTTGTCCAGCTCGGCGTCGAGAGCGGAGCGCGTTTGCTCGTCGAGCGCGGAAAACGGTTCGTCCATGAGCATCACGTCGGAGTCCATGGCCAAAAGCCGCGCAATCGCCACGCGTTGCTTTTGACCTCTGGAAAGCGTGTTGGGGCGCCAGTCGGCCAAGTCGCCGAGCCCGACTGTGACAAGAGCCGACAGGGCGGCCTTCTCAGTGGCCCGTTTGTCGAAGCGCTGTCCGCGATGCTTCACGCAGTTTTTCAGCGAGAACATGACGTTCTGCTTCACGGAAAGCCAGGGGAGCAGGCTGTGCTCCGGAAAGACCACGCCGCGGTCGGGGTTCGGCTTCACGATGGGTTTCCCCTGATAGGAAACGCTTTCGAGCGTCGGTTACGTGAAGCCCGCCATCATGCTGAGGGAAACCGTCTTGCCGCAGCCCGAGGGCCCGACCAGACTCACGAACTCGCCGCGCTCGATTGAAAGGTCGACGTTGTCGACGGCGATTTGCGCATGGTCCTTTTTGCTGCCCAGATAGAAGCCCTTGGTGATGCCCTTGAGTTCGATGAGGCTCATTCGCCCTCCAATCCCAGGCGATGGCGCATGCGTCGCTCGATCCCGGCAAGGACGATGCGGTCGATGGCGAGCCCCATGACGCAGATGATGGTGATGCACGCGAATGCGCCCACGTAGTCGAGCAGGTCTCGGGTGAGCTCGATGGAGTATCCCACTCCGATGCCCATGCCGACGACCATTTCGGTCGCGATGAGCACGCGCCATGCCGAGGACATGCCGAGGCGAAGCGCGTTCACGATGCTGCCGGCAGCTTGCGGGATGAGTACATGCAAAAAGATCGAAAGGCTGTTCGCCCCCGTCATTTTCGCGGCATTGGCCAGAACTTGAGGCACCATGCGAATGCCGCTCGACACGCCGATGGTGATGACTATGGAAGACACGGCTCAGATGATGAACACCGCCGACTCGTCGCCGAGGCCGAAGAGCAGAATCGCGACGGGAAGCCAGGCGAGGCCCGGAATCATCTGATGATCGACACCGGCACGATGCCGATGGGGTAAAGCCTGGTGAAATACCCGAGTACCGATCCCGCGACGATGCCGAACGCGGCTGCGAGTGCGAACGCGACGAGCAGGCGCTGCAGGCTGGCGAGGATATGCTCGTAGATCGAATGGCCGTAAAGCGATCGACCATCGAAGAGATACTCGCCGACGCGGTTGAAGGTGTCGATTGGGGCGGGAAATCCCAGCGTCGAGCCGTTCGAGTTCAGCAATATGGCGAAGAATTGCCAGATGAAAATTCCAAGCGCGATGCCGAGCGCGCCACACGCGCGTGGGCAACGGGAAGCGCGCCGCGCCGCTCGCTTGTTCGCGACAGCTCGAAAGTGAGAAGAGACTCTTCCCAGGACTTTCTCATGCCCGCCTCCTCTTTTACCGATTGGATAATGATGCACGAAGCACATTAGTTGCATTAAGCAATTAACAAACAGCCGCCATCGTACCATAGAAACAGGAAAAGACGGTCAGCGTCGAATTTTCCTACAACCCGTATCTAAAAGCGTTTCAAGGATTTTTTTGAAAGATTGCCTCAACTTGCATAATCGCAGGTCAAACGCCTTGTTTATCGTAACAATAACGGTCGTTACGCCGACTTTTCAAAAGACGTCGAATTCAGTCTTTATCTGCGCAGGGCAAATGTCATAAAAACCCGCCCCAAAAACGCCAGGTTTATGAGACTGAGGTATTGTCGACTGAATCACCGCCCGGTGCGTTTCCTATGCCCCCGTTTATTCCCCTCCTTCCGGAGAGTCCTGCGGAGGGATGCTTTTCAGCAGGCGGAATCATTAGATTGGGCGCATCAAATCCTTGCAAGATGCGCCCAATCAACTAGTTTATGAATTGATGTCGGAGAGCCTATCGACTACAGAGCGTTAGAGCCATGCAGAGGTTAAGGGTTGGCACCACAGAGGATGGAGGGAAATCAGGCCGAACCGTCAGGCCCCTGCTTTCGATGGCGGGTCTATCTCCTTGCTCGCAAAGGCCAGATACGCCAACATGGCCAGAATCGCCAGCACCGCAACGGAAGCAAGAATAACGGAAGCCGCCGTCCAAGTCCCCGCCGCCTCCACTGCATAGAGCACAATGGGGCTTCCGAGAAATATGCCCAGGTTATACAGCGTGTTCACGACTCCGATGCCGTTGCCAATTTGAACGGGGCTTTCCACGCACAGCGGTACGAGGCAGTTGTAGGCGGTGACCACAACGCCGGGAAAGAAGGCAATAAGGACGATATGCACGAGATAGAACGGAATGCTTGGTAGAATTGCGGTGGCCAGGCAGGTGACAGCGAGGCAGGCCAGACATATTATCATGAATTTAGGCGTGTTTTTGATGCCGATTTTATCGACAATAAGACCGCCAATAATGCAGAACGGGATGCCGAATAAGCTGTCGAGGCTACCGTAGAAACTCGCGGTCGCAATGTCCATTCCATATACGTTCATGAAGATCGTAGGGTAGTTGTTGAGGAAGAAATACAGCAACCAGCCCATAGAAAGTCCGACAATGGAGATGCAGAGGATTCGCTTGTTCTTCAGAACGGGAGCGATGGCCGCCTTGGGAGCCGCGCCGCCGCCGATTGGTGCGGCCTCCTTCACGATTAAAGCGAAAAGAACGGTGAAGACGGCTGTAGCTGCGTTGATAATCCACCAAACGCCGGCAACACCGAATTCACTGCTCAGGGGAATTGCCGAATTCAAAATGACAAGAGAGCCGATAGAGGCTGTGGTCATGAATATGCCCACGAACAGTCCGGTGTTCTTGTCCGGAAACCACATGTTGACAAGCACGATGCCTGCAATGCTCACGAAGATGAAGGAAGCTCCCTCGATGACGCGCGACACCAGAAGCAGCGCGAAGTTGTCCAACGCGAACGTTCCGAGGGCGCTGCCGCAAATCATGATTGCCAAGATGGCGATGTAGGTCTTCTTTGGTCCGAACTTCGAAATGAGGGCGCCCGCCGGGATGGCGAAGAAGATGCCGACCACCGTGAAGACCGCAAGGAGCCACGACGCTTCAGCCGAGGTAACCCCCAGCATTTCCATGAGCGTGGGCATAAGCGGAACGACTTTGAACTGGTTCAGGAACACGCATGCGGTAGCGCAGTACATGACCAAAAACATTAAACCCCTGTTTTTCACAGATCTACTCCCCTCTACAAATAGAGACGTTGATTCTTGGGGCGGAAGCCCCAGTCGATAGCCGGAGGGCATTGGCTCCTCGTAGGAGGCTAGCAAACGGGGGAGTGGGCCTTCAATGGAAAGCCGGGACACCTAATATGGTCCTCGTGCTAGAAATGGTAGCCTTCTTCGTCCCGGGAGGAGCGTCATAGGCGCATCTGCGTGCAGTATAATCTCGTTGCAGCCGGCGACATGAATATGCGAAACGGTGGCAAACGGCTGTACTTGCCTTTTCGGAAAGGGGCCAGCCATGTGCGATGCTATGTACGAGCGCGATTGGAGGCTTATCCTCGACTCTATCCTGAGGATCAACTCCACCTGCACAGTCAGCGCCCTTCAGAACGAATCCCTGAGGTGTATCACGTCGCTTGTCCACTGCACGCAGGCTACGATCTACGTTGCGGAAAAAAACGGCCTCGGGGTCATCAAATTCACCCATCCCGTCGTCTGGGGCCCGAAGGCGATGTACATGGAGGAGTTCCTCAGAGGAGACTTCGACGACGACCCCATCATTAAGTCCGAGGCCATCCCCACGGCCACCGAGGTGTACCGCGACTCCGACCGCATGCCCCTCGAACAGCTTAAGAAGACCAAGCTCTACCAGAAGGTTTACAAGGGGCAGGGGTTTTTGCATGCGCTTCGCTGCCATCTGGTTCAAAACGGGACCAGCGTCGGCAACATCTCCCTCTTCAACAGCGCAGAGCAAGGCGAGTTCACGAACAAAGACGTCGCAATCCTTGGCGCGCTCGCCCCGCACATCGCCCTGCAGATGAAGAAGCTGGCTAACGGAGGCGGGCAAACGTACGCCATGTCGCAGGTTTTCAACCAGCAGGGACTAACCCCCAGGGAGAGGGAGGTCGTGATGCTCCTAGTGTCGGGGGAGAGCGACGGATCCGTCGCCGACAGACTCTGCATCTCGCATTCCACGTTCAAGAAGCACCTCTACAGCGCCTACGAGAAGCTCGGGGTCAACAACCGCGCGCAGCTGATGGCCCTCCTAAACCGAGAGTAGCTTCCACTGCTCCGGAGAGGATGTGTGGCAAACCCCTCTCTCTTATCCTCAAGTTTCCAAAAGGACTAGACGGGCTACCTTTTTTACCCATCAAAGCCCATTGCGGGTCTCTTTTCGTGCCATTTAACATTGCCTTGTCAAGATAGCTGGAAAAGGGCGGCTCCGACGCCGTCAAACAAGCTCATGAAGCCGCGCAACGGCATGGTGCGGCAATGAAAAGAGAGGCAACGCTATGACGAAAATTGCAACTGTCAACTTCGAAACATCGATGGACAAGGAGGCCAACCTTGCCAAGATGGTCGATTTCATCAAGCAGGCCGGCGAGCAGGCCTGCGACTTGGTTGTGCTGCCCGAGGAGGCCCTGACCGGCATCGGCACCGCAGGCTTTGTAGCCGTGAGCAGCGAGGACAAGATCGGCATCCATCGGAACTCCGAGCTCATTCCCGAGGGCCCGTCCACGCAGCTTTTCATCGAGCTTGCGAAGGAATACGGCATGTACATCTGCTGGGGAATGGCGGAGAGGGACCCCGAGCGCGACTTCGCCTACCACAACTGCGCCGTGCTCGTCGGCCCTGAGGGCTATATCGGAAAGTACAGGAAGACCCATCTCGTTCTGACGGAGAGCCTGTACCATTTCCCCGGAACAGAGTTCCCCGTATTCGACACCGCGTTGGGCAGGATCGGCATGTACATCTGCTACGACATGTGCTTCCCCGAGGTCGCGCGCTCTCTCGCCATCAAGGGGGCCGAGCTGTTGATCTGCCTCACGGGATGGCCGAACATCACCGGAACCGAAGATGCTGCCGGCCATATCGAGTACATGACCTTCCAGAAGGCTCGCGCCGCCGAGAACATGGTTCCCATCGTGGTCTCCACCCTGTGCGGACCCTATCTCGAGGGAAACAGCATGATACTTGGCGCGACTGCGGGCAAGGTGATCGCACAGGGCGGATTCGGCGAGGAGATGGTTATCGCCGAGATGGACCCGAAGAAGGAGGTCGTTGAGGCGCGAATGCTGTCGATGGGCGGAGTAGACCTGCTGCGTGACCGAAAGCCGAACCTGTACGGTCCGCTTGCCGAGCCGGGACCCTTCACCCCCTTCTACAGCTGCACCTCCTCTGTGGGGGCGTAGCAGATTCCCTGCGAGCTCCCATCGGCCCACGGAGTCTTCGCCGCCGAAGCGCGAGCAGGTGGCTTACTAGCTAAATCCCAGGCAGAGCCGCCTGCTCTGCCTGGGATGCTTTTGCCGGGAGGGGTCAGATTTGCACGACAGAGGCTGGGAATGGATTGAGATACGACGAGAGGATGGCCTGCATGGATTTCAATCGGCTTAATGTTGAGCTCGAGGCTCTGCCCCCGTCTCAGAGAAAAGCCTATCGCGAGCTGATTGCGCTGGTCAGCTTGGGCGGTGACGTCCTTCCTTCCATGAAGGGGCATCTCGAGCAGGCGTCGACAATGCGGGAGTTCTTTGATTTGATATATGAGGACGACTCCTGCCGTTTCGAAAAAGCGTGGGCGCTCTGGGCGAAGATGAGCAACAAGGACTGGTATTCCCGGTTCAAGCCCGAGAAAGTATACGAGGGCGCGCTCGTCGAAAGGGGAGGGGTCGTCATCGATTGCAACGAGAGCATGATCCTCATACCCGTGCGCGGAGTGCGAGCCCATGACAGGACCGTTGACATCTTCCTGTTCCCCGACGACGGCTTCAACGTTGACCTCGGGGAATATTACGGCTCGATTAGTGGCTCTTTTACATGCTACGGGCTTCCCCTGGAGGGAACCTTCGACATATACCGCGCCGGCCGCGCCCTCCTGTTTGAAAGGTGGGTGTTCGATGAGCTGGGCTACCGCAAGAGGAGGGCCTCCCAGAAAGGGGCGTGCGCCTGCTCCCTCTAAGATCCCTTCTCGTCTGATGCCCGAGATGTTGTGATTTGATCGATATGAGGAGGGGCCTTGGATATCCAACTGCAGCAGCTGCGGCACTTGCATGCCGCGGCGAACAGCGCAAGTTACGCCCAGGCTGCGAAGAAGTGCTTCACGAGCCGCCAGAACATAGCCCATTCCGTCAGGGCAATCGAGGCCGAGCTCGGCGTCACGCTGTTCGAGCGCAAGGGCAACGTTATGGTGCTTACGGAAGAAGGCAGGAAGGTGGCGCCCGTAACCGAGGAAATCATCGCCAGGGTCGACGGCCTTCGGGTTACGTTCTCCGACCGAGGCTCGGCTGCCTCCGCGCTAAGCCTGGCCGTCAGCGTCAACCTATTCGCCGGCATGCCGGAAGGCGTCGACGAGGTTCTCATGCGACGTCCGGGGAACCTGCAGTTCCTGGAGTTCGGCTGCGAGCAGTGCTATGAGCTTGTCTGCGCTGGCAAAGTTGACGCAGCGATCGTCATGTGCATGGACAGGGCCTTCCCCAACTGCAACACCATGAGAATCGGCGGGTCGGTGGCTTACGCGCTCGTGAGCGAGACGTCCCCGCTGGCGAGGAAATCGGGGTGCACCGCCTCGGACCTCGTCGACAAAACGCTTATCCTCATGTCCGAGCCGAGCTTTCAGTACGAGCCCTTGTTCACCCAGCTCGACAAGCTTGGGTTCGACCGCTCCTTTGCGAGCGTGTTCCCCTCTACGAGCTCGATGATCCATCTTGTGCGCACGCGCGAGGAAGCCGTGAGCATCCCCTCGCGCAAGTTCGCCGCGAACCCGCCGAGGGGAACGGTCTCCGTTCCTATCGCCGATTCGCGGATGAACTGGGGATTCTACATCCTCTACAAGGGCGGCGAACGCGGCACCGACGATGTCATGCGCCTCATACATGATATTCGCAAGGCGTTCGAAGAAAGCGAAGTCGCCTCTCGCTACGCCGGCGCTTAGGGGATGGCAAATAGCGTTTGACAGCTCGCAAAACTCCGGCCTCTTCTTTTCACGGGGATCGCAATCGACAATTAAAGACGCACTTGGACGTTTATGCCTGGGTGCGTCTTTCGTTATTTGAAGAGAGAGGGAGGAAAGAGCATGACGGAATGGAAAAGGCAGGAAGGCGAGGAGACGATCTTCAGAACCTGCGCTTGGTCTCCTCCGGGATGCCATCCTGTAGGATGCGGGCTTCAGGTTCACGTGAAGGACGGTGTCATCACCAAGGTCGAGGGCGACCCCGAGCACCCCATCACGAAGGGCGCTTTGTGCCCCCGTTGCCTGGCTCTTACGGAGTATATCTACCATCCCGATCGCATCATCCACCCGATGAAGCGCGAGAAGCAGTACCGTGGTCAGGCTGACAAATGGGAGCAGTGCTCTTGGGACGAGGCTACCGACCTCGTAGCCAATGCGGCTCTCGAAATCACCGAGAAGTACGGCGCAGAGACCATCGCTGTCTTCGGCGGCACCGGCCGTGAGGGCAACAACTGGTATCCGCAGTGGGCGAACCTCGTCTTCGGTACGCCGAACTCCGTCTACGGTCAGGCCGGCTGGTCCTGCTACGGTCCGCGTATGACCAACACCGCCTTCATGATAGGCGGCGGCTATCCCGAGATCGACTACGCAATGAAGTTCGATGATCGCTACGATGACCCGCGCTTCGTCGCCCCCGAGGTCATCCTGCTCTGGGGCAAGGAGCCGCTGCGCTCGAACCCCGACGGCATGTACGGCCATGCGGTCATCGAGATGATGCGCCAGTTCGGCACCAAGATCATCTGCGTTGACCCGCGCGTCACCTGGCTCGGCACCCGCGCCGAGGAGATCTTGCAGGTTCGCCCCGGCACCGACACCGCTCTTGCCATGGCGTTCATCTACGTCCTCGCTCACGATGACCTGGTCGACCATGACTTCATCGAGAAGTGGACCTACGGCTACGACCAGCTGGTCGAGCGCTGCCAGGAGATGCCGCCCTCTCGCGCTGCCGAGATCTGCGGCGTTCCCGAGGAGCAGATCTGGCGTGCGGCCCGCCTGTACGGCAAAGCCAAGCCCTCCAGCGTAGCTTGGGGCCTCGCAACCGACGAGTCCACCAACGGCGCCCAGCTCGGCATGTGTCTCGTCGCGCTCATGACCATCACCGGCTTCCTGGATGCCCCCGGCGGCACCACGCTCGGCATGGGCGACGACCAGGGCAACGTCGTTCGCGACGGCGGCGCGATCGGCGCTGACGAGAAGGTCGAGGACGAGACCGCTTCCACGCTGTCCCTCGCCCTGACCCACGGCATCATGTCAGAGGAGACTTGGTACACCAAGCGCATCGGCGTCGACAAGTACCCCTGCGTCGGCCAGGTCATGTGGACCGTCCACCCCGACGAGTTCATCAAGTGCCTCGAAACGGACAAACCGTACAAGATGCACATGGCGGGCTTCGTCTCCTCCAACCCGGTCGGCACCGCGATCTCCGCAGAACCGCAGCGTTGGTGGAAAGCCCTGAAGCAGCTTGACTTCAACTTCGCCTGCGACCTGTTCATGAACCCGACGATTCAGTCCTGCTGCGACGTCTTCCTGCCCGTTGCCTCCACCGTCGAGCACAACGGTATGGTCGTCACTCACTACGGCCTGAACGCATCCTTCTACGGCGCTCAGAACAAGTGCGCCCAGGTCGGCGAGTGCCTCTCCGACGTCGAGATCATGATGATGGTCGGCAAGAAGACCTATCCGCACTTCTGGAGCCGCTTTGAGACGCTGGAAGACTACAACAACTTCCACGTTCTGCGTTCCTGGCTGCCGTGGGAGCAGCTGCGCGACAACGTCGTGACCATGTCTAACGAGCCGTACTACAAGTACAAGGAGGGCAAGCTGCGTCCTGACGGGCAGATCGGCTTCCCGACCCAGACCGGTCGCGTCGAGCTGTACTCCTACGCATACGCCCGCTTCGGCGAGGACCCGCTGCCCTACTTCGAGCCGCCGGCCTTCAGCCCGGACACCATGCCCGAGATGATGAAGACCGCGTACCCGTTCGTGCTCACCACCGGCGCGCGCCGTCAGGAGTTCTTCCACTCCGAGCACAAGCAGGTTCCGTCTCTGCGCCAGATCAGCCCGTGGCCTGAGCTCGACATCAACCCCGAGGACGCAGCGCGTCTGGGCATCGAGGACGGCGACTGGGTGGAGATCTCCTCGCCGTACGGCCATGTTCGTCAGAAGGCCAAGGTCACCCCGACCATCAAGTCGGGCGTTGTCCATGCGATGCATGGCTTCTGGTATCCGGAAGAGGAAGGCTCCGAGCCCAACCTCTACGGTAACTGGAAGTCCAACATCAATGTGCTCATGCCGAACAGCGTCAACGCCAAGAGCGGCTTCGGCAACACTTTCAAGTCGATGATCTGCAACGTCGTCAAGGTTGACGGCATCGGCGACCACAACGAGCCCGAGGTTTACGTTGAGGCCAGCCGCCAGGCTGAGTTTGAGGTCCAGCAGGTTTGGCGTCCCGCCGACGCCCCCATCTCTGACCGCATTGACCTGTAGGCCCGATACCGGAGAGGTTAGGAGGTTTTGAAAATGAGCAAGAACGCTTTGTACATCGACTTCGAGTACTGCACCGGTTGCCACTCTTGCGAGATCGCATGCCGCAACGAGCTTGAGCTGCCCATCGACAGCTTCGGCATCAAGATGCTCGAGGATAAGCCGCGCCAGAATCCCGATGGCAAGTGGCATTGGGACTACATCGCATATCCCACCGAGCTGTGTGATATGTGCGAGAGCCGCGTAGCTGCCGGCAAGCTTCCGTCTTGCGTGCAGTCCTGCCAGGCCAAGGTTCTGGAGTTCGGCTCTGTCGAGGAAATGGCTGCCAAGCTCGCCGCTAAGGGCGAGAAGGCCGCGATCTTCCTTGCTTAGCTCTTCGAAAGCGGGTCTGCCAGAATTCGGAGAAACGGGGCCTGGCGGACCCGCAAAAGGAGAAAGAGGAGCGAAGGTCCTCACCGCAACTTCGCCTTTACACAGGAAAAAGATGGATGCACGTGACGTTGGAGGTGAGGTGCCATGGCGGGAGGCTGCGGAGTAGGTGCATTCTGCTCGTTTTGCGGAAGGTGCGGCCGAGTGCTCGGAACTGTGCTTTCGGATGCCGATGTTCCCGATGCGCCGCCGCCGGGCGTTTCGCTTGGCGACCCCGACCGGGATGGCGAAAAGGGCCGAGATTCCAATTCGGACGCTTCGCCATCTGCTGAGCGTGCATCTTCCGCAGAATAGGCATCTTGCGCCCTGTGGTGAGTGTCGCGATCGGGGATGCCGAGTGCAAGATGTGCCGTACGAAGGCAGGGGGTATGTCTGGCATGCCCCCGATGCCCGGCGCTCCCGGCATGCCCAAGGCTCCTGGCCAGTAAGGCTTTACGCGGCTCGCATGGAAGCAGGCTATGCGGCGCGCCCGAAGGTGCTCAAGAGCCCTTAGAAAGCCCCGTGTCGTTTGCAACGCGCTGGTCTCTCAGCGTTCCTCCCAGAGCCTTCTCGCTGACTTCGGTTTCCAACGAACGCTATTTGACATGGAGAAACCGACGCCGTCTTCTTTTGAAGAAAAGGGACGGGGTGTTGTGATTGCGAACAAGCTTGCCCCTCCCGTTCCTTCATCTCCTAGAATAAGCCGAAGCATCCGTAGATCGAGAAAGAGGCGAGCTCCTTCCCTAGAGGCCTCGCCTCTTTCTTTTGTGCGTTGATTCTCGCCTATAGGTCGTTGTCAAGATAGGACGAGACTCGGTACTCGCTTGCTTGCCTCATGCGGTCTATGTGATGCGCATATCTCATGGTCGTGGAGATGTCGGCATGACGCGCCATCTGCTGCGCCTCCTCCAAGGAGGCCCCCGCCAGGAGCGCGTAGGTGACGCTCGTTAGCGCAGGGAATGCGCCGTATAGCGCTCAGAATCCAAACCTATATTGCGTAGAGCGTTTTTGACGATGCCCGATACCGAGCGCGTGGTGAGGCGCCCTCCCTTGTTTCGGTTCGACGTAGACAGATGGATTGGCTATACCTATTTGGACGATTCCGGGAGGATCATGCCTGCCTTCCTGAACTCGACCGTCGCGAACGCGGCCCTCGCCAGGTCGGCGCCCTTGCGCGGCCCCGCCGAATGCCCGACGATCTCACGGTTGGCCAGGTCCGCCAGCGGGCAGACGTAGCTCCAGCCGCCGCCGACGCGCACGTGGGTGAGGTCGCTGCGCACGTGGGTGCGCGGCTCGCGCCCGCCGAACCGCCTTGCCGCAACGTTGGGCGGGTCGGCCATGAGCCCATCCTCGATCTCGCGACCCTCTCCAAACTGTCTAATTCAGTATAGCCAATCCATTAAGCTTGTGTCGCAACTCGAGACAACCGGCTTCCGCAGCTGCTCCGCCCGAAGGCCTTGTTGCGTCCTGCGCCGAACTCGGTAGCCCATACTACACCGTCGACTTCGTCGAGCTTGCAGATGGCGGCTGGGTTGTCATCGAGATGGGCGACGGGCAGGTCTCCGGGCTCACAGCAGCGCAGGATGCCGTCACCTACTACCATATTATGACCGATATGCTCGAAGGAGGAGTGCGCCGCGGGTAAGTGCAAGGTGCTAACCTGCTTAGGTTACCTTAGAAAACGCAAGATCGGTTACGTAGCCATGGCGTCGCAAATGATGCGACCGTTTGGCGAGGATATGCTAACTGCGTTCTGCTGTCTGGGCGCGTAGTCGTCATTCTGAGGAGCTTCGTCGATGTTTGACGCTGATATTGCAAATAAGTGGAAGCAGAATGATTGCCAAGGAGGGAAAACGTTAAAAAGCGTTGCTTTTCAGACATTATAAAACTACCTTTTGAATAGGGATTTTATATTGTGTAAACCTAGGAAAACACTAGGGTACGGAAGCTCTGGTGCAGGGTGGCGCGTCTTGCACGGCGCACCCGCCAAGCCTTTGCCGCAGCCGCTCCTCGGACCGCTTTGCCGGCAGTGCGCCTGCGGGTTTCTCGCCTTCTTTGCGCATTGATGCGCTACACTAAAGCGCACATTTACATGAGGCGCGAAAGGCAAGGAAGGGCTTTGGGCATGAAGATCTTGGAGGAGCGTATCAGGCGCGACGGCGTGGTTAAGTCGGAAGGCGTTTTGAAGGTCGACAGCTTCCTCAACCACCAGATCGATGTTAACCTGATCGACGAGATGGGCGCGGAGTTCGCCCGACTGTTCGCGGGTGCGCCCGTGAACAAGATCCTCACGATCGAGGCGTCGGGCATCGGCATCGCATGTCTGGTCGCGCGCCATTTCGGCAACGCGCCCGTCGTGTTCGCGAAGAAGGCCCAGTCCATCAACCTCGACGGCGAGATGTACTCCACCAAGATCCAGTCGTTCACCCACGGCCGCATCTTCGACGTCATCGTTTCGAAGAAGTTCCTAAGCCCTGAAGACCACGTGCTCATCATCGATGATTTCCTGGCCAACGGTTGTGCTTTGAACGGCCTTATCGAGCTGGTGGAGGAGTCGGGCGCCACGGTTGAGGGCATCGGCATCGCGGTGGAGAAGGGCTTCCAACACGGGGGCGACAAGCTGCGCGAGCAGGGCTATCACCTGGAGTCGCTCGCAATCCTCGAGTCGATGGATCCCAACACCGGCGAGGTCGTCTTCCGCGAAAACGCGTAGGACGAGTCGAGCAGCCGCAAGTTCCCGTGCCGAGGAATCGCGAACTTTTTCCTTGACGCGGCACCGAAGCACCGCTAGCATATACAGTTGCGCTATTGGATAAGAGGGCCGTTAGCTCAGTTGGCAGAGCAGGGGACTTTTAATCCCAAGGCCCGGGGTTCGAATCCCCGACGGCCCACCATTCCGATTGCGTAAGACCTGCTTTGGGTCTGCACCAATCCAGACTGGGGTATCGTCCAACGGCAGGACTCTGGTTTTTGGTACCAGCTATCTAGGTTCGAATCCTGGTACCCCAGCCATCTTGGATGCAGCAAAGCAGCGTTCGGCTGGGGCCATAGCAACCAAGCTGGCACCAGTCACGAAAAGCCGACAAGGCGGCTGCGCTTCCCGAAAGCGCGAATACCTGGCGATTCCACTCCGGATAAAGCGGAGCGACAATCGCGCGGCATGACCGCGGGCCTGGCAAGCAGGTATTTCGAAAACCACAGGTTTGTTGGTTTTGTGTGCTTTTACGCTCAAATCTCCCACCCAACTTCATACGTTTGATATCATCTCGTGTTGCTGTCTTAAGTCCACATTAAGAGGAGAGCACAGTTGGCGAAACAAGATGTCATCGAGCTTGAGGGCACGGTCCTTGAAGCGTTGCCGAACGCGATGTTCAAGGTCGAGCTCGAGAACGGCCACGAGATCCTGGCCCACATTTCGGGGAAGATGCGCATGCACTACATCAAGATCCTCCCTGGCGACAAGGTCACGGTCGAGTTGTCCGTCTACGACTTGAATCGCGGGCGCATCACGTACCGCTTCAAGTAGGGAAACGCGGGTTTCCTCGCCGAATCTCGGCAATAACGTCTGCGGCTGGACGTTTGTATATAGAAGAGAACGCATAACCGAAAGGAATTGAGAAATGAAGGTACGTCCTTAGGTCATGTAAATGTTCTACAAGTTCAAAATCATCCGACGCCATGGCAAGGTCCTCGTCATCTGCGAGAACCCTCGTCATAAGCAGCGTCAGGGCTAGGAAGAAAGAAGGGGAATTAACCTATGGCACGTCTCGTTGGTGTCGACCTTCCTCGCGATAAGCGCATTGAAGTCGGCTTGACCTACATCTACGGCATTGGCCTCACGACCTCCAAGAAGATCCTCGCGGAAACCGGCGTGAACCCGGACATCCGCGTGAAGGACCTCTCCGAAGAGGATCTCGGCAAGCTCCGCGATTACATCCAGGAGAACCTCACGGTTGAGGGCGACCTGCACCGCGAAGTTTCCCAGAACGTGAAGCGCCTCATGGAAATCGGCTGCTACCGTGGCCTTCGTCACCGCAAGGGTCTGCCCGTTCGCGGTCAGCGTACCCACACCAATGCACGCACCCGTAAGGGCCCGCGTAAGCAAATCGGCGGCAAGAAGAAGTAAGGGAGCAGATAAGTGGCAGCTAAGAAACAAGTGCGTGCGCGCATCAAGCGCTCCGAGCGCAAGAACATTGCCGTTGGCGCCGCACATATCAAATCCACGTTCAACAACACCATTGTGAGCATCACCGATCCTCAGGGCAATGTGATCTCCTGGCAGTCCGCCGGCACCGTCGGCTTCAAGGGCTCCCGCAAGTCCACGCCGTTCGCGGCGCAGATGGCTGCGGAAGCTGCTGCCAAGACCGCGATGGAGCACGGCCTCAAGAAGGTTGCCGTTTACGTGAAGGGTCCCGGTTCCGGTCGCGAGACCGCAATCCGCTCCCTGCAGGCAGCTGGCCTCGAAATCGCGAGCATCCAGGATTGCACCCCCATCCCGCACAACGGTTGCCGTCCGTGCAAGCGTCGTCGCGTGTAGTTGAAAGGATCATATAACCATGGCAATTAACAGAACTCCGGTTCTTAAGCGCTGCCGCCAGCTGGGCCTTGATCCCGTTGTGCTGGGGTACAGCAGCTCTAAAACCTCCAAGCGCGAGCCCAAGCGTCGTCGCAAGGAATCCGAGTACGGCATGCAGCTGCGCGAGAAGCAGAAGGTGAAGTTCATCTACGGCGTTCTCGAGAAGCAGTTCCATGGCTACTTCGAGAAGGCAAAGGCCATGCCCGGCATCACCGGCGAGAACCTGATGCGCATCCTCGAGTCTCGTCTCGACAGCGTCATCTTCCGTCTCGGCTTCGCCCGTACCCGCAAGGAAGCTCGTCAGATCGTCACCCACGGCCACATCATGGTCAACGGTCGTCGTGTCGACGTTCCTTCCTACCGCGTGAAGGCCGGCGACGTCGTCTCTGTGGCTCCGAAATCCAAGGAGCTCCTCGTCATCAAGAGCGCTCTCGTTTCCAACGCTCGTTTCGAGGTTCCTGCTTGGCTCGAGGTTGACATCGAGAAACTCCAGGGCAACGTGTTGGCCCTTCCGCAGCGCGATCAAATCGATTTGGACATTAACGAACAGCTTATTGTCGAACTTTACTCGAAGTAATCGCAGCATAGTAAGGAGGCTTTTAAAACATGACAGAGTTCATGAGGCCTACTGTAACAACGGAAGAAGTCAACGACACGGTGGCTCGCTACATCGTCGAGCCTCTCGAGCGTGGTTATGGCCATACTCTTGGCAACAGCCTGCGTCGCGTGCTGCTCTCCTCCCTTGACGGCGCGAAAGCGACCGCCATCCAAATCGAGGGCGTGCAGCATGAGTTCACCACGGCTGAGGGTGTCATCGAGGACATCACCGACATCGTGCTGAACGTGAAGGGCCTTGTTTTCTCGGCTCTGAACGACGACGTCACCGAGGCGACTGCTCACGTGCTCGCTGAGGGTCCGTGCACGGTTACCGGTGCCGACCTCGACGTCCCGACCGAGTTCACGCTCGTGAACCCCGAGCACGTCATCGCGACGGTCGCCGACGGCGGCACGCTCGACATGACGATTCGCATCGGCGTCGGCCGCGGCTACGTCTCCGCCGAGCGCAACAAGCGCACGGAAGATCCCATCGGGGTCATCCATGTCGACTCGCTGTTCTCGCCGGTTCGCCGCTGCACGCTGAACGTGTCGGACACGCGCGTTGGTCAGCGTACCGACTACGACAAGCTCGTCCTCGAAGTCGAGACCGACGGTAGCATCGCCCCGACTGAGGCCGTGTGCCGTGCTGCGAACATCGTGAACCAGTATATGGGCGCGTTCCTGAGCCTTTCGAATACCGACGAGGAAGAAGGGGAAGAAGCTCCCTCCATCTTCGCGCCCGAGGGTCAGGAGTCCAATGCCGAGCTCGACAAGCAGATCGAGGACCTGGACCTTTCCGTCCGCTCCTACAACTGCCTGAAGCGCGCTGGCATTCATTCCGTCCGTCAGCTCGTCGAGTTCTCCGAGAACGACCTGCTGAACATCAGGAACTTTGGTGCGAAGTCCATCGAGGAAGTGAAGGACAAACTCATTTCCATGGACCTCAATTTGAAGCAATAGGAGACCGAGATCATGAGACACAACAAGAAGGGGCGCAAGCTCGGCACCGACTGGAGCCACACTAAGGCTATGAAGCGCAGCCTTGTCAAAGCCCTTTTCCTGAACGACCGCATCAAGACGGTCGAGTCGCGCGCCAAGGAGATCCGTCCTGACGTCGACAAAATCATCACCTGGGCGAAGAAGGGCGACCTGCATTCCCGTCGTCTCGCTATCGCAGCTCTTGGCAACGACAAAGAGCTCGTTCGCGAGATCTTCGAGAAGGTTGAGCAGGGCCTGTTCGCTGACCGCCAGGGCGGCTACACCCGCATTATGAAGCTGGGTTTCCGCAAGGGCGACAATGCTCCTATGGTCATCATGGAGCTGTGCACTGAGCCTGTTTCCAAGAAGACTAAGACCGAGGAGAAGCCGGCTGCCAAGAAGGTTGCTCCGAAGAAGGTTGAGGCTGCTGAGGAAGCCAAGGCCGAGGAAGTTGCCGAAGAGGCTGCTCCCGCCGAGGAAGCTGCAGCTGAGGAAGCTGCTCCTGCCGAGGAGGCCGCTACCGAGGAGAAGGCCGAATAGCCTTTCCCCTATGGGATGTACGAGAGAGCCGAGGCATTGCCTCGGCTCTCTTTTTGCATTTGGGCCGACTAACGCTGTCCTGCGCGCTTTGGTCGGTATACTGCTTGCGTGCATTTAGCTGTGAAGACATATCATTTTGGGACATCGCATCTCCATCGGGCCGATCCGCGCGTGAAGATCGCGCTGCTCCTCGCGTACTCGATCACCCTGTTTCTCCTTGAGACCTGGACGGGGCTCGCGATTGCTGCGGTGCTGTACGCGCTCGCTCACACGATAAGTCGCGTCCCCTTCAGGAGCGTCTTCGTGCTTGCGGCGCCGACGTACGTCTTGGTTGCCATTGCCATTGCATTCTGTTCCTTCACCTGGGACGTTTCGTTGCCGATATACCTTTCGAGCGCCGAGGCGTCCATAGCAGCTCCCTTCGAGGCGTTCGACCCCATTGCCCTTGCGGGGTCGTTCGGCTTCGTTCCCGCTGGCTTCGCCAAGGGGGCGTTTAACGCGATCCGTGTCGTGATTTTGGTGTATGCAAGCCTGCTTGTAAGCTTCACGACGACCTCGACGGAGATGATGAGCGCGGCATCGAGCTTCATGGCTCCCCTCAAACGCACGCCGATTCCCGTCGACGATGCCGCATGCGCCCTTTCGATCGCGCTTCGCTTCATTCCCGTGACGGCCGAGGAGCTCTGCCAGGTTCACGATGCGCAGTGGTCGCGATGCGCCCGCTTCTCGGGGTCGGGCGTTGTCGAGACGCTGCGCGCATGGGGGCGCGTGTTCGTCGCGCTCTTCGTCGCACTCTTCCGGCGCGCAGATCGCCTGGCGGCAGCCATGGACGCACGCTGCTACGGCGCTCCGACGAAGGATGGGCGTCGAAGCGCCCTTGAGGAATCGCATCTCGGCATTCGGGGGGCGGCGACAATCGTCGTTGGCATTGCGGCCTGTGTGCTTCTCGCCCTCTTCTTCTAGAACGCCGTTTTGCCTGCGCGCTTCCCCGCAGACGCGTCCAGGCGGGCGCTTCAGGTGCGGGTGTGAGGCTATGCGCGGTTGTAGTGGTATAGTTTCCCTGTTAGGTTTCGGCCGCGTTTGCGTCGGTCGGACGAAAAGAATCCTTCAGGGAGGTTTTGCATGGGCATGATCATCGACGTATTCGGGCGTGAGGTTCTCGACTCTCGCGGAAACCCGACGGTTGAGGTTGAAGTGGCGCTTGACGACGGCTCGTTCGGTCGCGCTGCGGTTCCCTCCGGTGCGTCGACGGGCGCATTCGAGGCTGTCGAACTGCGCGATTGCGACACGCATCGCTATATGGGCAAGGGCGTTCTGGACGCTGTGACCCATGTCAACGAGGAAATCGCTGAGGCCCTTATCGGCTTCGAGGCCGAGGATCAGCGCGCTATCGACGCGACGATGCTCGAGATCGATGGCACCGACAACAAGGGTGCGCTCGGCGCAAACGCCATTCTGGGAGCATCGCTTGCCTGCGCTAAGGCGGCAGCCGAATCTGCGCAGCTTCCCCTGTACAAGTACGTCGGCGGCATCGGGGCGCATGTGCTGCCCACGCCGATGATGAACATCCTGAACGGCGGCGTGCACGCTGACAACAACGTCGACTTCCAGGAATTCATGATCATGCCGGTTGGCGCGCCCACGTTCGCCGAGGCGCTGCGCTGGTGTGCGGAGATCTATCACACGCTCAAGAAGGTCCTGCATGAGGCCGGCCTTGGCGGTGGCGTGGGTGACGAGGGCGGCTTTGCGCCGAACTTCACCACCAACGAGGAGCCGCTCGAATACATCGTCCGCGCGTGCGAGGCCGCGGGCTACAAGCCGGGCGTCGACATCATGTTCGCGATGGATCCGGCTTCCACCGAGTTCTACAACGCCGAGACGGGCAAGTACGAGCTTAAGGGCGAAGGCCGCGAGCTTTCCAGCGCCGAAATGGTCGACTACTGGGCCGCGCTCGTCGAGAAGTACCCCATCATCTCCATCGAGGATGGCATGGCCGAGGAGGATTGGGACGGCTGGAAGGCGCTGACCGATCGTATCGGCGACAAGGTGCAGCTCGTCGGCGACGACCTGTTCGTCACGAACTCCAAGCGCCTTGCGAAGGGCATCCAGCTTGGCTGCGCGAACGCGATCCTCATCAAGGTGAACCAGATCGGCAGCCTCACCGAGACGCTCGAGGCGATCGAGATGGCGAAGCGTGCGGGCTATGCGTGCGTCATGAGCCACCGCTCGGGCGAGACGGAGGACACGACCATCGCCGACTTGGCCGTTGCCTGCAACACCGGCCAAATCAAGACCGGCGCGCCGTGCCGAAGCGACCGCGTCGCGAAGTACAACCAGCTTCTCCGTATCGAGGAAGAGCTGGGCGATCAGGCTGAATACGCAGGTCTTTCCGCGTTCTACAACATCAAGGTGCCGCAAGCGTAAGAAGAAATCGCTCGGTGGCCTTTCGAGTCAAACCGCTATAATAGGTGCCATCGAACGTGTGCGCGCCGTCGCTTTCGCGGCGGCGCGTTTTTCTATGAAAGGGGATTCGATGACAGAGATGATTTCTCTGGAAGAGGCGCAAGCGCTCGTTCTCGCGAACGTGGCGCCGCTTTCGACGGAGGTGGTCGAGGTTCTCGACGCCGTGGGCCGCGTGTCGGCCGCCGATTTGGCGAGCGACATCGATATCGCGCCATTTGCCCACTCGGCGATGGACGGCTTTGCGGTGCATGCGGCAGAGCTCGAGAGCGCGAGCGAGGACGAGCCGGTGGAACTCGACGTCATTGCCGAGATTGGTGCAGGCGAGGTGTACGACGGGCCGATCGAGTCGGGCCAGTGCGTGCGCATCATGACGGGCGCACCCGTTCCCGACGCCGCGGATGCAGTGGTGAAGTACGAGATCGTCGGCGTCGTTTCGGGCGACGGCAAGCCGGGCAGCCGCGTTTCCTTCACCGCCCCGACCAAGCTGCGCAACAACATCCGCGAAGCGGGCGAAGAGGCCCATGCGGGCGAGGTCATCGTCCATGCAGGCGAGGTCATCACCTCCGCCGGCGTCGGCTTCCTTGCTGGCTGTGGCGTGTTGCAGGTGCCGGTCTATCGACGTCCGAAGGTCGCCATCGCGGCAACGGGGTCAGAGCTCATCGACCCCTCCGAGGTCCCCTCTGCTGGCAAGATCCGCAATTCGAACAGCCTTGCCATCGCGGCATGCGCAAAGGCGGCCGGCTGCATTCCTACTATCCTTCCCATCGTGGAGGATACTTACGAGGCGCTTGAGAAGACGGTGCTCGATGCGGTGGAAACCTATGATTTCGTGATCACGACCGGCGGTGCCGCAAACGGCGACTTCGACTTCATCAAGCCGGTGGTGGAGGGCACGGGCGAGCTGCTCATGACCACCGTGAACATGCGTCCCGGCAAAGCTCAGACGTTCGGCCTGGTGAAGGGCAAGCCCGTCTTCGGCCTTCCCGGCAATCCCGCCGCGGCGTACTGCGGTTTCGAGATGATCGTCCGCCAGGCGCTGCGCAAGATGCAGGGTTATAGCCACTTCAACCGCCCTGTTGTTCGCGCGCGTTTGTCCCAGGACACCAAGAAGAAGGATCCGCGCCGCATTTTCTTGCGTGCGATGCTTACGAAAGACGACGAAGGTTATCTGGTCACCCCTGCGCAGAACCAGAGCTCGGGGCTTTTCGGGCCGATCCAGCGCAGCAACTGCATGGCGATCATGCCCGAGGGGCTGGAGTCTCGCGCAGCAGGTTCGATGATCGACTGTATGCTGCTCGACGTCTCCGAGGAAGTGCTGATCTAAAAGAACTCCCCACGATTTTGCGCCGCAGAGGCGCCGATGGAAGAAGAAAGGATAAAACCATGAGTGTTGAGAAGCCGGTATTCGCCATCATCACCTGTTCCGATACGCGCGGTCCTGAGTGCGATACCGCAGGTGACGCGCTTGAGTCGCTGATCGAGGAGCAAGGCTGGGCCTGCCGTACGCACATGATCGTGAAGGACGATCGCGCCGGCATCGCCGCCGCCATCAAGCGCTGCACCGACGACCTGAAAGTCGACATCGTGCTCACCTGCGGTGGAAGCGGCTTGTCCCCGCGCGACAACACCCCCGAGGCGACGCGCGACGTGTGCGAGCGCGAGGTTCCCGGTATCGCCGAGGCTATGCGCTACCACAGCCTGCAGATCACTCCCTACGCGATGCTCTCGCGCGCAATCTGCATGCAGCGCGGCAACTCCATCGTTATCAACCTGCCGGGAAGCGAGAAGGCCGCCCGCGAGAATTGGGACGGCATCGTCGCTGCGCTTCCCCACGCGGTGAAGATGATGGCCGGCGGCGGGCACTAATTCCTCTGCCGCTTTATTTCCGCTTTGTTTCGAAACGCGCCCGAACAGCCTGATTGCTCGGGCGCGTTTTTCATGAGTGCTATACTTTGCTACCGATAACAGGTTACGAGAAAGGCTTGGAAGCGGTGGAGGAGCTCATCAACGGCTTCACGGGGTTCGCTCGCAAAGCTCAACAGCAGCAACAACAATCTGCACGGCGGTCTGGCGCGATGGCCCCCGATGAGACGAGCGCGGCTGGCGCCAAGGATGAGCAGGTGGAAAAGTCTGTGTTCGATCCCGACCAGCTAGCTCTGATTCCCGAAACCGATCGTCGCTGGTCATGGGTGGAAATCGACCTTTCGGCCATCCGCCACAACGTCGGTGTCGCGCGATCGCTCATCAAGCCGAGCACGCGTCTTCTCGCCGTGGTGAAGTCCGACGCGTACGGTCACGGCGCCGTGCGTGTTGCGAAAACCGCGCTGCAATCGGGCGCGAACTACCTGGCGGTCGCCACGATCGATGAGGGCATCAAGCTGCGTGAGGGCATGGTGGGAGCGCCGATCGTGCTTCTGTCCGAGCCCCCCGCGACGGCGGCGCCCCTGCTGCTCGCCTACAAGATCATGCCGTCCATCTACACGCCCGAGTTCGCCATTGCCTACGCCGAGAAGGCCGACGAGTACGGCATTCGCGCGCCGTTCCACCTGGCGGTGAACACGGGTATGAACCGCATCGGCGTACGCTACGACGACGTGGTCGATTTCATGCGGAAGGTGAGCTTCCATCGCGCGCTCGATCTGGTGGGCACGTTCACGCACTTCGCGACGGCGGACTGCGAGGGGACGCTCGACTTCGGTATCCAGGTGAAGCGCTTCACGGAGGCGATTTCCGCACTGCGCGAGGTGGGCATCGATCCCGGCATCGTGCACTGCGCGAACTCCGCCGCGACGGTTCGCTATCCGCAGGTCCACTTCGACATGGTGCGGTGGGGCGTGTCGCTCTACGGACTGCACACCTGTCAGGAGACGCGCTCGATGATCAACCTCAAGCCCGCGATGAGCGTTCATGCGCGCATCACCGACACGCGCACGCTTCCCATGAGCGAGGGCGTGAGCTATGGGTTGAATTACCGCAGCCCCGGCAGCGTGAAGATTTGCACGGTGCCTGTCGGCTATGCGGACGGCTTGAACCGCGGTCTTTCCGGTCGCACCGACTTCATCGTCGACGGCACGCGCGTGCGCCAGGTGGGCAACATCTGCATGGACCAGTGCATGTTCGAGGTCGACTTGCGCACGTACGGCACCCGCCGCCGCCTCGACCCGCAGATCGGCGACGAGGTGGTCATCGTCGGCCGTCAGGGAGACTCCGTGGTGACGCTCGACGACATGGCGAACAAGCTCGGCACGATCCACTACGAGCTGGCCTGCGCCTTTGGAATGCGCCTGCCGAAGGTGTACGTGTAGATGGGCAAGCCGCACATACCCCTTCCCGAGATTCGCGCCGCGGTGGAGGCTTGTCGCCGCTGCCCGCTTTCGCAGGGGCGTACGCAAACGGTGTTCGGGGTGGGAAACCCTCGCGCCCGCGTGCTTTTCGTAGGGGAAGCGCCTGGTCGCAATGAGGATTTGCAGGGCGAGCCATTCGTGGGCGCCGCTGGGCACATGCTCAACGACCTGCTTGCGATCGCGGGGCTTTCCCGCGACGACGTCTACATCGCGAACGTGCTGAAATGCCGCCCTCCTGGAAATCGCGACCCCAGGCCTGAGGAAATCGAGCTGTGCGCGCCTTTCCTGCGCGAACAGACGCGCACCATCATGCCCGACTTCATCGTGACGCTCGGCAAGTTCGCCACGCAGTTCATCCTGAAGACCGAGGTGGGAATCACGCGGCTACACGGTACCTTGCAGCATGCGGGCCGTTTCAGCGTCTTTCCGATCTACCATCCCGCGGCTGCGCTCTACGACGGCAGCAAGCGCGAGGCGTTGGAGAACGATTTTGCGACGCTCGGTGAGCTTTTGCGACAGGCAGGCATCGTTGCCGCCGCTCCCGATGGCTCGCAGACAGGTGGGGAAGACGGGGTACAGCAAGTGCGCTCGACCACCCCTGTTTCCCCTGATGAGTTGGGGGATGCGCCGCAGCCTTCTCCAGTGAAAGAGAATGAATCGTTCTCGCAGCAAAAACTTCTCTAAAAAGGTGGAAGCATGCCTTTCGACGCAATCGAATACATCAACACGCCCCGTTGGCTGACGTCCCGACTCGGCCTTGAGCGCATCCGCGAGCTCCTTGATCGGCTGGGGCGCCCCCAAGACCGATTGAAGTTCGTCCATGTCGCCGGCACGAACGGCAAGGGGTCGACTTGCGCCTTCGCGGCGTCGATCCTTGCGGAGGCCGGTTTCAAGACGGGGCTTTTCACGAGCCCCTATGTGGAGACCTTCCACGAGCGCATCCGCGTGAACGGGTGCAACATCTCGGATGAAGACCTCACGGCTGCAACGCTTCGCGTGCGCGAGTGTGCCGAGGCGATGGAGGCGGAAGGTGGCGAGCACCCCACCGAGTTCGAGCTGATGACCGCCGTGGCGCTCGTGCATTTCGCGCACGTCGACTGCGATATCGTGGTGCTCGAGGTGGGGCTTGGCGGCCGGCTCGACTCGACCAACGTCATCGCTGCGCCCGAGGTTGCGGCAATCGTGTCGATTGCGCTCGACCACACGAACCTGCTCGGCAACACGCTTGCCGAGATTGCCCACGAGAAGGCGGGCATCGTGAAAGAAGGCTCAACCGTGGTGTCGTGGCCGCAGGAGCCTTCCGCCATGGAAGTGGTGGAAGATGCGGCACGGCGCGTGGGTGACAAGCTCGTCGTGCCTGATTTCTCGATGCTTTCGGTGGGGAAGGTGGTTGGGGCGACCTGCGGGACCGCTCTTGAGCATGAGGGGCATACTCCGTGCTCAGACAGTCCTCGCTGCGCTGCGGAACTGCGCGCGGAGCACGCCCCTCATGCTCAAGAGCTCCAGGCGGGGGCAGGGTTCGATGCCGGGTTCGGTGGGCGTATGCCACGCGCAGTTCCGCACGAGCCGAACGTGCCCTCTGGCACGTTCGTGCGAGCTCAGGACTGTTTGAGCATGGCATATGCCCACCGAACCCCCGTGTCGCAGGTTGAGAGTGCTGTTCCCATGCGTCAGTTCTCGTATCGCGGGTGTGAGTATGCGACGCGGCTTTTGGGGTCGTATCAACCCTCGAACGCGGCGATGGCTATCGAGATCGCTGGTGCGCTGCGCGAGCGCGGCTGGGAGATTCCTGATGAGGCTATCGCTCGTGGAATTGCCGAGACGCGGTGGCCTGCGCGCTTTGAAGTGCTTGATCAACCAGCGGGTATGCCGACTGCGGTGATCGATGGCGGCCACAACCCGCAGGGCGCGGGCGTGCTCGCCGATTCGCTGCGCGACGTTTTCCCCGGTAAAAGGCCAGTATTCCTTGTTGGTATCCTTGCCGATAAAGACTATCGCTCGATGCTTCGCGCTGTCGCGCCGCTGGCGAGCGCCTTCGTGTGCGTGACGCCGCCTAATCCGCGCGCCCTTGATGCGGCCGATCTCGCTGAGACGATTCGCGAGACATGCGATGAAATCGGCGTTCGCGCAACGGTCGAGGTTGCGGGCGATTTCGACGGCGCCGTCTCTGCTGCGCGCAAGCTCGCCGGCTCTGAAGGTCTTATCTGCGCATTCGGCAGCCTTTACTCGATTGCCGATGTCAAGGCCGCGTTTCTTCGCGCTGCGGATAGCAGCTCTCTACAGTCGTAGGGTTTTCCGACAACATTTCGCATATACGGCGCTTGGCTACTGCGCGCGGCGGGGCTAGGCTTTTGCTGTCCGCTTGCAGAGGGACTTTCTGCAAGGTACATTATCGAAAATAAATCTCGATAATAATGAGAATAGTTATCGATAATGTGCTATCCTGACATCCAATAATCAACCATCGCATATGCGAAGAGGAGGGGGTTGCGTTATGGATATCTTGACCGACGTTGCTTTGCTCTCACGTATCCAGTTTGCGCTCACCGTTGCGTACCACTTCATATTCGTCCCGCTCTCGATCGGGCTTGGCCTGATCACGGCGATTTTCGCGACGAAGTACTACCGTTCGCGCGACGAGAAGGACGGCGCGGCGGTGCGCCTCTGGGTAAAGATCTTCACCGCGACGTTCGCCATCGGTGTGGCGACGGGCATCACAATGGAATTCTCCTTCGGTACGAACTGGGCAGATTATTCGCGCTTCGTAGGCGACATCTTCGGCGCCCCGCTTGCCGCAGAGGCGCTGTTCGCCTTCTTCCTGGAGTCGGTGTTCTTGGGCGTGCTGCTGTTCGGCCGTAACAAGGTTTCGCCCAAGTTCTACACCGTGTCGGCGTGGCTTGTGTGGGCAGGCTCCCTTTTAAGCGCGCTCTGGATCCTTATCGCTAACTCGTGGATGCAGACGCCCGCCGGCGCCGAGCTTGCAGCCGATGGGAAGAAGGCCATCATCACTGACTTCCTCGCAGCAGCCATGAACCCCTCGATTGCCCCGCGCTACTTCCACGTGATCGTTGCGCTGCTGATCATCGGTGCGTTCACGTCGCTCGCCTTGGGTGGGTGGTACCTGCTCAAGAACAAGCACACCGACTTCGCCATGAAAACGGTGCGCATCGGTGCTGTTGTCGGCATCGTCGCCTCGTGCGCCATGATCGTGACCGCGCACGCGTCCGCCGTCCAGGTGTCCGAAGAGCAGCCCACCAAGCTCGCCATGATGGAGGGCATGTACAACGACGAGGTGCCGCCGCTCTACGCATTCGGTTGGGTGGACGAGGAAAACGAGAAAGTGATCACCCCGTTCGCGATTCCCGGCGGGACGAGCTTCCTCGCCACCGGCACATGGGATACCGAGTACAAGGGCCTGCACTCGCTCGCGCAGGAGGAGAAGTACTCCGACATGAACGTCGCCGATCAGCCCGTGAACCTCGTGTTCCAAACATATCACCTGATGGTCGCCATGTATGGGCTCATCATGGTGACGGCGATCCTTGCGATCGTCTTCTCCATGCGCGGCGAGCGCGTTCGTTCGATGCGCTGGCTGCAGAAGCTGTTCGTCATTTCGCCGCTGTTCCCGTTCGTGGCTATCCAGGTCGGCTGGATTACGGCGGAGGTGGGGCGTCAGCCGTGGGTTGTCTATCCCTCGACGACCGGTCCCGACGGCGTGGCTCTTCTGACGAACGACGCGATTTCCCAATCCGTGTCGGCGCCTGAGCTTTTGATCACGCTGGCGCTGTTCCTCGCGGTCTACCTGTTCCTCCTCATTGGCTGGGTGCGCGTCATCTCCCATTTCGTGAAGCAGGGGCCCGATGAGGGTGCCGCCAAGGCGGCCGATGGGAATCTTGCGGTGGCCGGTGCAGGTGAAAAGGGTGGTGAGCAGTAATGACGATTCTTCAGATACTGTGGTTCTTCCTGATCTTCGTGCTGATCGCGGGCTATTTCGTCCTCGACGGATTCGACTTGGGCGCGGGTGTGCTCTACCCGATCCTTGCGAAGAACGAGACCGAGCGCGCGTATATCCGCCGCAGCATCGGCCCTGTGTGGGATGGCAACGAGGTCTGGCTGCTCACAGCGGGCGGTGCGTTGTTCGCGGCGTTTCCTGCAGCATACGCCACGACGTTCTCGGGTTTCTACCTCGCGGTGATGCTCGTGCTCTTCGGGCTTATCGTGCGCGCCGTATCGCTCGAGTTTCGCGCCCACGACGCTAGCTGGTCGCGCGTGTGGGACGTGTGCTTCGTCGTGGGATCGTTTCTGCCGGCGCTTCTGCTCGGGGTTGCCGTGGGCAATGCGTTCGCGGGTATTCCCATGGCGGCGAACGGTGATTACTCGGGTGTCCCGCTTCTGGGGCTCATCACCCCATACACGCTGCTTGTCGGGCTTCTCGGTTTCGCGATGTGCCTGACGGCGGGGTGCTTGTGGATCGCGCTTAAAACGCCCGAGGGGAGTGACCTTCGTGCGCGGGCGCGCAAGCTCGGGGGCATTCTGCAGATTGTGACGCTCGTGCTGTTCGTGGTCTGCGGTGTTATGACGCTCGGGGTCATCCGTCCTGCTATTGAGCCCGCAATGTGGCCAGTGGCCTGCGTGTTTGCCGTACTCTTCGTGGCTGCCCTCATCGTGTCGATATACCTGGGCCGCGCGAAGGGGAGCGACTTGGGCGCGTTTCTCGCCCAGTCCGCAGGCGCGGTCTGCCTTATCGGGCTTCTGGCGACGTCGATGTTCCCGACGCTCGTCGTTGCTGATCCCGCCGGCGTGGGCGCCTCGATCACCGCGGCGACGGCAGCATCCTCGGAGATCTCCCTTGCTTGGATGACGGGCATCGCGTGTATCGGCGTGCCGCTCGTGTTGGTGTACCACGTCATCGTCTACCGCACGTTCCGTGGCCGCTTGAGCGAGGAAGACGTGGCGTAGCATGGAGAGGAAACACTACCTGAAATGGCTCTCCGTCCTTTGCGTGGTACTGGCGGCGTTCGGGGTGGGCATCTTCGCTGTAGGGTATCAGTCCTTAAGCGTCGGGCGCGTGGCGACGATCTGCCTGCTCGTTGCGGCCGCCGCCGTGCTCGCGTGGTTTTCTCGCCGCGATCGCTCGTAGGTTTCCTGCTGACGCGGGCGCGCGCGTCCCGGCATCTTGTCGAAGCCGCCGCGCGTGTCCTCGCGTTTCGCTGAAGCCACTGTGCGTGCCCTCGCGTTTTCCCGTTGCCGTACGCGTTTTCGCCCCGCCGTGCATTCCCCAAAAAGAAAAGAGCCCGCAGATGCGGGCTCTTTCGTTGCGGTGGTGAAACCTTACAGGTTGTCGATGTACTCGACGAGGTCACCGACGGTGGTGAGGCCTTCCGGCTCGCCGAAGTCGACGCTGCACTTCTCCTCGAGATCGCAGATGAGCTCGACCATGTCGAGGGAGTCGATTCCCAGGTCCTCGAAGGTGGCGTCTTCGGTCACGTTCTCGGGGTCGATGTCGAGGTTCGATTCGAGAACTTCTTTAACGGTATCAAGCGTAGCCATTGAAGGCATCCTTTCTCACAGTGAACTAGCGAAGGTATTGTACCCTATCGCTACTCCTTCTGCTTCAAAAGGCCGTAACCTCCATTGTCGCGACGGTAAAGAACATTCACCAAGTTCGTGTCGCGATCGGTGTAGGCGAAGAAATCGTGGCCCAGAAGGTCGATCTGCACGAGCGCTTCTTCCTCGGTGAGCGGCGCGAACTCGATTTCCTTCACGCGCACGACCTCGTCGTCGGACAGCTCGCTCATAAGCCCGTCGAGATCGAGCTCTCCTTCGGAGACGGGAATGGGCGAGGCATCGACGGTTTTCTCGCCGTTGCGGGTCTTGCGATCGATGACGCGCGTCTTGTACTTGCGCAGCTGGCGCAGCACCTTCGCTGCAGCGACGTCGATGGCCGCGTACATATCGTCTTCGTGCTCTTCCACGCGGATGATGTGGCCCTTCGTGCGCAGTGTGACTTCGCAGGTGTCGGGGCAGGGGTTCGCCGGGTTCTTCTCTTTGCTCAGGACGACTTCGGCGTTGAGGGGGTCGATATCCATGACCTTCATCGAGTTGCCGATTTTCTCCTCGGCATAGGCGCGCAGTGCGTCGGTTACAGGCATTTTGCGGCCGGATACGGTAATGCTCATAGTTACCACCTCACAATCGTGGCGAATAAAAAACAGCCTGGGAGGATGCCTCTGTCCATGCGGGTTTATCTGCGATTTCGATACCCGTCTGCATGGAACATGTTGGCTCCTTACCTCGAAGCTGATAGGAACAGCATAGCGCAAAACGGCGTCGGGAGAGATGAGTATTTGCGACCATTTTGGCAACGCTTCGCTTACATTCGCAGGTGAAAGGGGGTTTTGTAAGTTAAGAACCCGTTATTTGAGGGATAATGCAGCAAACGCCCGACCCCGTGGTATGCGCTTTTCGCGCATAGATTGGATTTCCCATGACCGAACATTGCGCCTCACCTGCGCACAAAGAAACGAGCTCTGCGGAAGGCGTGGCTCTCGATGCGCCTGCAGCACCCGAGCACCCCAGCGCGCAAAACCCCGATCCGGGGCGCATCTACATCAGCGAGGTTCAGCGCCATCAGGCCCGCTATCGCAAGCTCATCCAGTTCACGAGCTCGTCCACGAAGGCGGCGGGTGCGATGCTCCTCGCGGCGATCGCGGCGCTTGTGGTGGCGAACTCTCCCGTCGCCGACGCCTTCTCCCATTTCTGGCACACTGACGTCGGCTTCGTGTTCGGGCAGACGCAGGCGACGATGCCTCTCTCGCACGTGATCAACGACGTGCTTATGGCGGTGTTCTTCCTGCTTGTGGGCTTGGAGATCAAATACGAGATGACGGTGGGCGAGCTGACGAACATCCGCCAGGCGATTCTTCCCATCGTCGCTGCGGTGGGCGGTGTGCTCGTGCCCGTTGCCGTCTACACCGCGCTCAACGTGGGCAACCTCGACACGGCGGGCGGCTGGGGCGTCCCGACGGCGACCGACATCGCGTTCGCGCTGGGAATCTTGGCGCTTCTCGGCAATCGCGTGCCGAACGGGGTGCGCGTGTTCTTGAGCACCTTGGCCGTCGCCGACGATATCATTGCGATCATCGTCATCGCGGTGTTCTACGGGCAGGTGCCGTCTTTGCCGTGGCTTGGCTGCGCGGCGGTCGTCTTTTGCGCGCTTTTGCTCATGAACAAGCGCCATGTGTTCTCGCTGTATGCGTATCTGCTGGTGGGGGCCGTGTTATGGTACTGCGTGTTCATGTCGGGCGTGCACTCGACCATCGCCGGCGTGCTGCTCGCGTTTGCGATTCCCTCCGGCTCGCGCGTGAACGTGAAGAGCTTCATCCGCTGGTCGGGCGAGCGCGTCGTCGAGGCGAAGAGCGCCTTCAACGCGCAAGAACCCGTTATCGGGCAGGAGGATTACCTGAAGACGGTCTCCTCGCTGGCGCGTGTGTCGAAGCAGGTCGTGCCTCCGGCGACGCGTTTGGAGCATCTGCTCTACCCCTGGGTGTACTTCGCGATCCTGCCCCTGTTCGCGCTTACGAACGCGAACGTCGGGCTTGCGGGCAGCGATTTGGGCGCCCTGTTCTCGAACCCGGCGCTGCTCGGTGCGTTCTTCGGCCTGGTGGTGGGCAAGCCGCTTGGCATTATGGCCGCGAGCTTCCTTGCGGTGAAGCTGAGGGCGGCGAGCCTGCCCGAGAATGTGACCTGGATGCATATGCTCGGCGCGGCGGTTTTGGGCGGTGTCGGCTTCACGATGGCGATCTTTGTGGCGAACCTGGCCTACGTCGATGCGGCCACAATCGCCGCGGCGAAGCTCGGCATCCTTTTAGCCTCGCTCGTCGCGGGCGTTGCGGGCTTCTTGCTGCTCGCGGTGCAGGCGAAGTCGGCGCAGAAGCAGGGCGTGGCTTTCATGTCGCTCGGCCCGAGCGAGATGCAGCGGCAGACTGCGGGCGAGGAAGCCAACGCCGCATCCGAGAGGCTCCTTCGCGAAATCGACGATCCCGAGGTTATTCGCGAGGTGGAGCAGGCTCTTACAGGGTGCGAGGGCATTGCGGAAGTGGCGGTCTCCCTCAAGGAGAAGCGCTAGCGCCGCCGCGAAGCGACGCGAAGTATTCCCCCAGCTCCCCTTGGACGGTGGGCGCGAGGTTCGCCGCCTGCGCCAGGAACTCGGCAGAGGGCTCTTTCGCGAGGAGCGCGGAGAAGAGGCGATAGATCGAGGCGCGCTCGCGGGGCTGTGCGCTCTGGTCGGAATCCGAATATGCGTCTGTGCTATGGCGCTCTCGTCTTGATGATTCTTTGCAAGCAGAATTCCGCGCCCTCGCGCGTTGCAAAGCAGAAATGGGAAGGGCGGCAGAAGGGGACGTGCGGCCCCGGCCCTTCGAGGGATATGCTACCATCTCGGGCGCCTTCGCGGTCAAGGGGGTTGCGTGCGAAGGCGCGCAAGCGGCCGCTCTGCTCGATGGGCGATTATCTTTGATGGTATACCAGTGAGCCTGCAGCCTGCGGGAACGCGTCAGTTTCGGGTTGCGCTATACTTTTCCTGGCATTTTTCAACCAATCGGAAGGTCGTTTCAATGAATACTGCCGCCATCGTGCTCGCCGCAGGTGCGGGAACTCGTATGAAGTCGAAAAAACCCAAGGTCGCGCACGAGATTCTCGGCAAGCCGCTCGTTCGCTGGGTCGTTGACGCCGCGCGCGAGGCCGGCGCCGACCGCATCGTGTCGGTGGTGGGGCACGCTCGCGAGATCGTGGAGCCTTTGGTGTCCGACACCGAGGTCGTCGTGCAGAAGGCGCAACGCGGCACGGCCGACGCGGTGCTCACCTGCAAGGATGCGCTTGCCGGCTTCGATGGCTCGCTGCTTGTGCTGTCGGGCGACTGCCCGCTCATCACGCCCGATACCATTCGCGAGCTCGCCGACATGCGCTCCCGCTCGAACGCGGCGGTCGTGGTGCTCACCATGGAGCTCGACGACCCGTTCGGCTACGGGCGCATCATCCGCGACGGCGAAGGGCGCGTCGAGCGCATCGTCGAGCAGAAGGACGCGAACGCCGCCGAGGCCGCCGTCACCGAATGCAATTCCGGCTTCTACTGCTTCGACGCGCAGGCGCTTTTCGAGGCGCTCGAGCAGGTGGGAAGCGACAACGCGCAGGGCGAGTTCTACCTGACCGATGTGCTCGAGATTTGCCGCGCCGCTGGGCGCGACGTGCTTGCGCTTCCCGCAAGCGACGTCTCCGAGTGCCTTGGCGTGAACTCACGCGTCCAGCTGGCCGCGGCGACGTGCGCCCTGCAGTCGCGCATCAACAAGGAGCACATGGCGGCGGGTGTCACCATGTGGGATCCGGCCTCGGTGTGGATCGGCCCCGACGTGGAGATCGCGCCCGATGTTGAGCTTCTCCCGCAGACCTTCCTCTTGGGAAAAACCCAGGTCGGGGAGGATTCCGTCATCGGCCCGAACACGCGCCTGACCGACACCGTCGTCGGCTCGGGCTGCACGATCGACGAGACGGTCGCGATCGAGGCGCGCATCGACGATGAGGCCACGTGCGGTCCGCGCGCGTACCTGCGCCCCGGAGCGCACCTGTGCGAGGGCGCGAAGGCCGGCACGCACGTGGAAATCAAGAAGTCCACAATCGGCCGCGGCAGCAAGGTTCCTCACCTGAGCTACATCGGCGACGCGACGCTCGGCGAGGGCGTGAACGTCGGCGCCGGCTCGATCACCTGCAACTACGATGGCGCTAAGAAGTGGCCGACCACCATCGGCGACGGTGCCTTCATCGGCAGCGACACCATGATGGTGGCTCCCGTGAACGTGGGCGCACATACGCTTGTGGCTGCGGGCTCTGTCATCACGAAGGATGTGCCCGACGGCGCGCTCGCTATCGCCCGTGGTCGTCAGGAAAACCACGAAGGCTGGGTTGAAAAGCACCGTTCGTCGAACTAGACTTCGCGGTGTTTGGTAGGTGGCGCCCGAACGGGGAGGGGCGCCGCACCCGCTCGTCGCGCATGCGGGGTGCGACCGTGTGGGAGCCTGTGGGAGCGACCAGCGGGCGCGGCCGGCGTAGCCCGCGCGGTATACCCGCGCGATGCAGCCCGGCAAGCGCGGCGGAGGGGAATTATCGATAAGAAGGGGAGTTCGATGAAGCGAGATTATCCGCATCTTTGTGCGCCACTTACGGTGGGGCGCCTGACGCTTCGAAACCGCATGCTATCTGCGCCGATGGGCGCGACCGACATTACGGCGGAGGGCACGCCCGGGCCGCGCACCCTGGGATTCTACGAGCTGCGCGCAAAGGGCGGCGCGGCAGTCGTCACCGTGAGCGAGCTGGTGGTCCATCCCGAAACCGACGGCTCGCAAATGTTGCGGCTGTCGCTGAAGACGCCCGGTCAGCTCGGCGCCTTCACCTACCTTGCCGACGCGATCAAACGTCACGGCGCGGTCGCATCCATCGAGCTTTCGCATTCGGGGCAGTATGCCGGCACCTATATGGTCGACAAGGAGAAGAAGGGCGATCTGTGCCAGTGGGGGCCCTCCGATGGCGTGCGCCCCGACGGCATGCCCGTGCGCGCGCTTTCGCATGAGCAGATTGCGAGTATCGTTGCAGCATATGGTGAGGCGGCTGCGCTCGCGAAGCGTGCCGGCTTCCAGATGGTCATGGTGCATGCGGGGCACGGCTGGCTGATCAACCAGTTCCTCTCCCCCTACTTCAATAAGCGCGAGGACGAATACGGCGGGCCGCTTGAGAACCGCATCCGCTTCGCGCGAGAGGTTCTCGCTTCGGTGCGTAGCGCCGTTGGCCCCGGATTCCCCATTGAGCTGCGCATAAGCGGAGCCGAGCTTTTCGAGGGCGGCTACGATGTGGTCGAGGGCGCCCGCATCGCCCATGCGCTCGAGGATCTGGTCGACCTCATGCATGTATCGGCAGGGTCCTATCAATTTGGCTTCTCGATCACGCACCCGTCGATGTTCCGCGACCACGGTTGCAACGTGCATCTTGCGGCGGAAATCAAGAAGCACGTGAGCATTCCTGTCGTGGCGATCGGCGGGCTTTCCGACCCCGCGCAGATGGAGGAAATCATCGCGAGCGGTCAGGCCGACGCCGTCGCCATGGCGCGCGGGCTTCTGGCCGACCCCGAGCTCCCCGCGAAGGTGATGGCGAATCGCGGCGACGATGTGGTGAAATGCCTTCGCTGCTACGTGTGCATGGCCGAGCGTGCCGTGACGCAAACGCGCCGCTGCGCGGTGAACCCGCTCATCGGACGCGAATTCGAGGGGATGGACATCGCGCGCTCGCCCCGATCGCGCAAGGTGCTCGTCGTGGGCGGCGGCATTGCTGGCATGGCCGCCGCGGCAACGGCGGCCCGTCGCGGGCACGACGTCGTGCTGTGCGAGCGCGAGGGCGAGCTCGGTGGCATCCTGCGCACCGAGGCGGCACTGCCCTTCAAGCGCGACATGTATGGGCTGGGGCGCACCTACGCGCACCTGCTCGATCGCCTTGGGGTGGATATCCGCCTGAACACCGAGGTCGACGCGGCGTTCGCGGAGAGGATTGCGGCCGATGCGGTGATTGTCGCCGTAGGGTCGGCTCCGATTCCGATGCCGCTTCCCGTCGAAGAGGGTGCGCGCGTGCTCTCGATCGACGACCTGTACCTGGAAGGCGAGCAACCGGGGGATGAGGTTGTCGTTCTTGGCGGTGGGCTGACGGGCTGCGAATGCGCGATCAACCAGGTGCGACTTGGTAGGCGTGCGCACATCGTCGAGATGCGCGACGGGCTTGCCATCGACGCCAATATCCGGCATAGGCCCATCTTGCTTGCGGAAGTCGAGCGCGCGGGCATTGACGTCAACCTGAACGCCCGCGGTGTGCGCGTGGAGCGTGGTGGCCTTGTCGTTGCGGACGGGGAGGGGAAGGAGCACCTTGTTCCTGGTGACACGGTGATTTGCGCCATCGGCCAGCGCTCGCGCAGCGATGTCGCGGACGCCCTGCGGGATGCGGCGCCGTTCGTGCGCATCGTCGGTGATGCAGTGCGTCCTTCCAACATCACGACTGCGGTGTACGAGGCTTACCACGCGGCGCTCGACATCTAAGGCGGCGTTGGCAGTGCGGCGCTGGCCAGCTGAGGTGGCTCCTACCACGCGGCGCTCGACATCGAGCTAAAACGCCGGAGCTGGTCAATTTCTCCAGCTGATGGTTAATCTCGCCACCTTCTCAAACGCGCGGCGGCTCGCAAGGCCGCCGCGCGCATCATTCGGCGCGCAGGGCTGCCGCCCCGCACCATCCGTCCCGTCCCCCTCCGATGCGCAGGACGTCGCTCCGCCCCTACAGTGGCTCGGGACTGCTCCGCACCCGCTGCTGCCAAGGGACGCCCCACCCCTTCCACTTAGCCCCCCGCCGCCCCGCTCCTTCCGCTCCGCACCGTCCGCCGAGCCCCCGCCGCCGAGCCCCCGCACCTTCCGATGCGCTGCCAATGAAGAAAAATGCCCGATGTGCGTAGGCTTTGGCGTAGGGCATTTCGCAGCAGCGCTTCGGAATCAGAAAAGCCCAGGTCACGCATATGGCACTAATCGGCATCCGAGCTCGCACCGCGAAGACCTACGCACATCGAGCAATTTTCTGAATTCCTCGGTGCATAAAGGCTGAAATGGAGTAGGCGCTTCATGCCGATTGGACTCGCAACTGAAGGTTGCTAGGAATTCGCGCTTGGTTGGGATAGAGTTTTGCCAACAGAATCGAGAGAGGAGCTTTCGATGGATTTTGCAGCAAAACTGATTGAGCTGCGCAAACGCAAGGGCCTGACGCAGGAAGGGCTTGCGGCGAAGCTGTACGTGACGCGGCAGGCGGTGTCGCGCTGGGAGCGCGGCGAGATTGTGCCGGGCATCGACATGATGAAGCTCATCGCGAACGTGCTCGACGAGCCCATTATGCATCTGCTCGATTTGCCCGAGCGCTATTGCGAGAGCTGCGGCATGATTTTGACGCCGGCCGATTACGGCTCCGACGCCGACGGCTCCAAAGATGAGCATTACTGTAAATGGTGCTATGAACAGGGAAAATATACCTACGAAACCACGATGGACGCCATGATCGAGGATTGCGCGCCGCGCTTGGCCGAAAACACAGGCATGTCTCGCGACGAAGCGGTGTCGCTTATGGGCGCGGTGCTGCCGCATTTGAAGCGCTGGAGTGCTGTTCATGCCAACGAGATGAGGCACGGGAAAGAAGCGCGCGAGCGTTACGGCGATGCTGCCGTCGATGCCGCGAATGAAAGGCTGCTCGGCATGAGCGAGGCTGAGTGGGACGCGAAAGAAACGCTTGAACAGGCAATTATCGAGCAGCTGAAAGCGGCGGTGGCTGCCGGAAATGCAAAGGGGCCCGAGGCGGCGAAGCTCGCGCAGATGCATGCCCGATGGATTCGCATGCAATGGGGCGAAGGGGCATATTCGACGGATGCACATGTTGCGCTCGCGCAAAGCTATCTCGAAGACGAGCGGTTCGTCGATTACTACGACTCGCGGGCGGGCGAGGGTGCGACGGCGGTTTTGATTGCGGCGATCGAGGCCGCAATCGGGGAAAGCGAGATCGATTAGGGCTGCAGCTCCTGATTGGACATGTGGCGGTGGCAGCGGGGTCGAGGTGCGCTAACAGGACCGAAACACGTTGAATATAGCTGTCATGACCGGCTCGCGAATATGGCTTGAAGCCCGCTTGCCCACGTCGGTGGGCGTGTTCGGTCTTGGCGCCGCCATGCCGCACTCGCTGTTTGCGACCTATGCGGCCCCTCTGCACGCTCGCGGGATTTCGCGCCCCTCTGCGAAGATACCGCGAACTTCTCGCGCAGCGGCGCGGGGCTTGGATACAATGGACGGTACGGGTCTTGCCCTCTGGGCAGGAAGAAGATGAGTCGACTGGCACAAGAAGGAGCGCCGCATGGAATTCGAGAAGATGAAGAGAATCGCTGTATTTTCGGGATCTTCCAACCCGAGGCTGTCTGACGAAATCGCTCACGAGCTGGGCATTTCCTTGGGCAATGTGAAGCTTGAGAAGTTCGCGAACGGCGAAATCTACGCGCGCTATCTTGAAAGCGTGCGCGGCGCGGACGTGTTCATCGTGCAGTCCGTGTGCTCGAGCCCCAACGGCCTCGACGTCAACGACAACCTGATGGAACTGCTCATCATGATCGACGCTGCCAAGCGCGCGAGCGCCCACAGCGTGAGCGCCGTCATCACGCACTACGGCTACGCTCGCCAGGATCGCAAGGCCGCTCCGCGCGAGCCGATTACGGCGAAGCTCGTCGCCGACCTGCTCACCACCGCCGGCGCTGACAACATTATCGCGATCGACCTGCACCAGGATGCTATCCAGGGCTTCTTCGACAAGCCGGTGAACCACATGACCGCGATGCCCATCTTCGTGGACTACTACAAGGCCATGGGCTTCGACCCCGAGGAGCTTTGCGTGGTGTCCCCCGACGTGGGCCGCGCGAAGGCCGCGAAGAAGTTCTCCACGCTGCTCGATTGCGACATCGCGATCATGCACAAGGACCGCCCCAAGCACAACCAGGCCGAGATCACGGCGCTTATCGGCAACGTCGAGGGCAAGGTCTGCATCCTGAACGACGACATGATCGACACTGCCGGCTCTCTCGTCGCCGCGGCGACTACGCTGAAGGCGAAGGGTGCGAAGAAAGTGTTCGCCTGCGCAACGCACGGCCTGTTCAGCGGCCCGGCGTACGATCGCATCGAGAACAGCTGCATCGAGGAAGTCGTCGTGACCGACGCCGTCCCCGTGCCGCTCGAGCGCCAGACCGGCAAGATCAAGGTCCTCACGCTTGCCCCGCTGTTCGCTCAGACTATCAAAAACGTTTACAGCAACGGCTCGGTCGCTTCGCTGTTCGAATAGGGTACGAAATATATGTTTCTCATTGTTGGCCTGGGGAATCCCGGGGAGGAATACGAGCATACGCGCCATAACGCCGGGTTCGATACGGTCGATAAGATCGCAGCGGAAATCGGCGTGCGCTACTGGAAGAACGAGTGCGGCGCGCTGACCGGCAAAGGGGCTTACCACGACATCGACGTGGTGCTCGCAAAGCCGCAAAGCTACATGAACACATCGGGCGGTCCGGTGAAGCAGCTCATGAACGCCTACGGCGTGTCGCCCGATTACCTCGTCGTCATCCACGACGAGCTCGATATCGACCCGGGCACGATTCGCGTGAAGTTCGGTGGCGGGCATGCGGGCCACAACGGCCTGCGCTCGATCTGCGACAAGCTTGGCACGCGCGATTGGTTCCGCGTGCGCTGCGGAATCGGGCGCCCGCCGGGACGCATGCCGGTGGCCGACTACGTGCTGTCCCTTCCCAAGAAGGACGCGGCGGACGACTTCGCGCAGGCGACCGACTTGGGATGCGAGGCGGCACTGTTCCTCATCGAGCATGGGTTGGAGAAGACGCAGCAGAAATTCAACTAGCGTGTGGCGATGGCGCTGGCCCGATAAGGTTGCCAGACATCGCTGAGCGTCTATCAGGTGCTCAAGGGACAGAATTCCGCTAGCGCTCAAACGTTATCTCGATTGGCCCGATTCCCAACCTTGGGAGTCGGGCCTTTTCTCGCCTCTCCTCCTGCCGACACTGAGGCGTGTTCTTTGTCCTCCCTTCCTGATTGAAGGGTATAATGAGCGCTGCTTGCGCGTCGGGCGGGGCTCCGACGCGAAACGTTCCTACTTGAGCGGTAAGATAGGTGCGTAGCGCCCCGGAGCACAGGAAGTGGGGCATCATGTCGTTGTCCGAAAAAGGGCGCACTTACGCGCTCTTTGCAATTGTCGTTTTGGCGTGCGCGCTTGGATCGCTCACGCAAACGGTGATGAATTCCATGCTCGGCGGCGTGGAGGCTGACTTCGGCGTGAACGCGAGCGTTGGGCAGTGGCTCACGACGATCTACATGCTCGTGCTCGGCATCACCGTTCCTGCTGTGACGTTTTTGTCGCAGCGCCTTTCCCTTCGCAACGTCGTTTTCCTCGCATTGGGATTGTTCCTGGTCGGAGGCATCGTTGATGTGCTCGCCCCGACGTTTGGGGTGCTCGTTTTCGGGCGCGTGCTTCAGGCCGTCGGTGCGGGCATCACGCTTCCCGTCCTGCAGTCGATCGCGATGACGCGCTTCCCCAAAGGGCAAAACGGTACGGCGATGGGTATCGCGGGTATCGCCATGGGGTTCGCCCCGAACATTGGCCCGCTCATCGGGGGCGCGCTCGTCGACTCGTGGGGATGGCGCAGCTTCTTCTGGCTGTTCATCGCCATCGTCGTCCTTTTGATTCTTGCGGCGTTCCTCCTGATCGCGCGCGAAGACGCCCCGATGCGCGACGCGCGCTTCGAAGGCGTGTCCTTCCTGTATTCCGCGCTTGGCTTCGGCGGGCTTCTGCTCGCTTTCTCCAACGCGGCAAGCCTGGGCGTGCAAAGCCCGCTCGTGTGGGTGCCTGCGGTCGTGGGCATTGCGTGCCTCGTGCTTTTCGTGGCGCGCCAAAAGCGGATTGAGCACCCGCTCATCAGCATGCGCATCTTCGAGTCGTCCCACTTTCGCATTAGCTTTATCGCGCAGAATTGCCTGTTCGCGTCGTTCATGGGAATCACGCTGATCGTACCGTTGTACGTGCAGGGGCTCTGCGGGGGCAGCGCCGTCGAAGCTGGGATTGTGTTCATCCCCGCGACTATCCTGGCCGTGGTGGTGAACCCCCTTGCGGGCATTCTCTCCGACAAGGTAGGCGCGCGGCCGGTGGTGATTGTCGCGGCGGCGCTCCTCACGGTGGGCGCCGTGTCCATGGCGTTCATGGATGAGAACACGCCGCTTTGGATGACGACGCTCATGCAGACGGTTCGCGGCATGGGGGTGAGCGCGCTGATCGGGCCTTTGAACTCGTGGGGCATGAGCGGGCTTCCACGCGAGATCATGATGGACGCGAGCGCGTTCTTCGCGGCGGTTCGCCAGGCGTGCGCGTCGCTCGGCACGGCGATTATGGTGCTTGTGATCACGTCGCTTTCTGCGACTGCGCAGTCAGGAGCGATGGGTATGTCCTTCGCCTATCAGGCGGCGTTCGGCATCTCGGCTGTGCTCGCTGTCTGCGTGCTTGTTGTGGTGATTGCGAAGGTGCGCTAGGCGAGCGGAGGTTCGCTGGCCTTGGCGGGCGGTCGCGGCCTCATTCCCCTCGCTAGGCGATCGCGGATTCGACGCCCGTCCTGCGTTGCCCTCCTCGCTTCTCGCCTTGCTCCGCCGGCGGCCGCATTCTCGCCCCTCGTTCCCGCTTTCCTGCGGCTTTGGACTTGCAGGGGAGGGACCTTCGCAAATTTGGGCCTTCGGGTGCTTTATATCGCAGTTCTTTTCGCAGATGCTGTACGAGGAGGAATGGCCACTGCGGAAAGGAACCTCATGAAAGTCACTCGACGACATATCGGTTGGCATGGATCGAAGGCCCTGACGGCTCTGCTCGTCGCGTGTTGCGCGGCGGTGCTCGCTTTTTCCCTTGCAGGCTGCGGCGGAAATAACGGCGGCGGAGCGGTGGCGAAGAAGGAACCCGCTGCGAACGAGCATCCTCGGATGCTCGAGACGTGCGGCCCGAACGACTTCGGCGATCCGAGCGGCTCGAACGACATGTGGTACGTGGACGGCGACAAGTCGAAGGGCGGCCTGTTCTTCGAAAACTTCTATTACCCCCAGGCCGTGTTCGTCGATGCCGACGGTACGATCACCGAGCCCGGCAGCTCGAAGGTTGAGGACAAGCACCTGCGTCCCGAAAGCACCGACGTTCGTGATTACGATATCGTGTTCAACGACGCGATGACCTGCTACGACTATGTGACCGAGACGTGGTACCTGCGCGGCGACGGCGATGTTGCCAAGTACGAGAAGCTGGTCGCGGACACTTCCTGGGCCGACAAGGACGATCCCGACAACAACTACTTCACGCTGAACGCCGACGGCACGGTCGATGTCGGCCCCAAATGCAGCAACTTCGAAAAATGGAAGGTGACGGCGGTCGACCGCATCACCATTTACTTCAAGTCCTACGATTACGAGAACGCTGACGGTGGCCACTTCATTTACGACTTCTACTATGACGGCGACAAGGTGGTCAAGCTCGACTGGGGCGACGGCATCGTGGGCTGCTACCTCAGGAAGTAGCGCGCTGCAGCGGCTGAAACACAAGGGAACTTCGTTCGAGGGCGCCTTACGCGGGCGCCCTCGCTAGTGCGAGTTAAGTTTTTGAGGAAAAACAGCCGAGAAATCTGCTAGCGAAGGAAAAGGGCCCTTCGGTATGCTTGCGGGTGTCTAAGCCAAAGCAAGCAAGAGAAAGGCCCTTCACGATGAATCTTACCACGCGCGCCGAC